>DASQJK010000358.1:0-11452 GCA_035631095.1 Thermoanaerobaculia bacterium | reverse complement strand
CGGCGGGGCAATGGGGGGAATTCACGCGCGTGCATCTGAAGGTCCTGCGGGCGGGCGGGTTCGAAACGGCGACCGTGGTGCCTCGCCTCGACGTCACCGCCGAGGGCAGGATCACCGGATCGGGCACGCAGACCTCGCTTTCGCCGGCGGTCACGCGCGACAAGCTGAACGCCCAGCTCGACCTCCAGGGCAGCTTCGTGCGCAACGGCTGGACTCTCGCGCCGAGGGTCAACGTCATCGGAGCGAGCCTGCAGAACGAAGCCATCCGGTTCGGGCAGCTCGGCAACGCCGCTCCCCAGGTGGACCTCTCCCAGTACGCGATCGGCGTGACCCACGGAGGTTTCTCGCTGCAGCTCGGCAGCGTCATCTACGGAACGGAACGGCATCTCCTCTTCGGGTTCGTGAGCCGGGGCGTGCAGGTCAAGGCTCCTCTCGGCGGCGGCGTCGACGTCTCGCTCGTCGCGATGAACGGATCGCCGATCGTCGGCTGGGACAACCCGACGGGGCTTCAGCAGGAGGGGCACCGGATCTTCGCGGGCACGCTCGGCGTGGAGCTCCTTCCCAACCGTCCCGGGGGGCTCCGCATCGAAGCGATTTACGTCGATGGAAGCCAGAAGCCCTTCTCCGGATTCAACCAGGGCGCGATCGTCGACGCGCAGAAGAGCCAGGGCGCGGGTCTGCACCTGCTGGCGAGCACGGCGTCGAATCGGATCCGCGTCGACGGCGGCTGGACCGTCAGCCGTTTCGAAAACCCCTCCGATCCTCTCCTCTCCCAGGGACGCACGCTCGTCCCCGTAGAGCCCGAGAGGCGCCAGGCGCATTACGTGGACGTCTTCCTCGACCTGCTCCAGCGGCAGACGAAGGCCGGCGCGCCGATGAACGTGTCGCTCATCCTGCGCCACTCCCGCGTCGACCCGCAGTACCGGACCGTCGGGTCGTTCTTCCAGGCGGACCGAGAAGAGGACGGAGCCGAAGCCAACCTCTTCCTGGGGTCCGTAGCGGCCCACGCGATCTACACCCTCGGAGAGGACAACCTCGATCGCATTCCGAGCATCCTGACCACGAAGACGCGCCGCGCCGCCGCCAACGCCGCCGCGCCGCTGTCACAGCTCTTCGCGAGCGGGGGCATCCCGCGCGCGTGGCTGCCGACCCTGAGCTACACGGTCGACCGCACACATCAGTTCGGAACGTCGGTGCCCGAGAACGGCGAGTTCACCGCCCCGTTCGTTCCCGATCAGGTCACCACGAACCAGACCGCGGCGGTCGACTGGTTTCTTCCGCGCGGGCGCGGCGGCCTCCGCTACGGCCACGCACACCAGGACAACCGCCAGCCCGGACGGGAGGCGGCCGACTTCATCCTGAACACGTACGGCGCCAGCGTAGGCGTCAACGCGGCGCGCGGCCTCGACGTCGGGGTGGACGCCGTCCGGGAGGAAGCCGACAACCTGGAGCTCGGACAGCAGACGAGGACGATGCGCTACGGCATGAATCTCGTCTGGAACCTGTCTCCGGCCGTCGCGATGTCCGCCCTGGCGTCGCGGTCGTTCAGCGACCAGAACCCGCGAGCGCGCGAGTTCGAGCTGTGGAACGCGGACGCGCAGATCGGCTGGCGTTTCGAACGCCGGCGCAACCCGCACGGGTGGGGCGGCCGGGTGTTCCTGCGGTACCTGCTGCAGTCGATCGACAACCGCATCTTTCCCCTCGAGCCGCAGGCGCGGCAACACTTCTGGAGAGTCAACGGCGGACTGAGCTTGAATCTTTTCTAGAGGAAGACACCGATGACGACGACCCGAACGACTTCCGCAGCGCTGCTCTTTCTCGCCGGCCTCGGCTTCCTGCCGGCCCGTCTCCCGGCGGACATTCAGCGGTCGCCGACAGGGACCAACGTCAACAGCCAGGCGGCGACCACGGCCCTGATCACGTTCGGCAACCTGCGCTCCCAGGTCCCGGCGGAGGCGCTCTGGTGCGGGCAGATCATTCCGGCCGCGCCGGACATCGGCTTCAAGTGCGACCCGAACACCATCTTCGGTGTGCTCCCGATCCGCTACGACCAGTCGCGCCTCTCCCCCAACGGAAGCGTGTTCACGGACATCATGTCGATTCCTCCTTCCGTCGCGCGCCGCGCCTACCAGGCGGCCGCGCGCGGGGAGAACTCCGCCTTCTTCTACGTGCGGCGTTTCACAAGCACCTCCGGAGGTCCAGACGAATACGTCTTCGTGACGTGCAAACTGACCGGAGGAGGCGCGCGGGTGCCGTTCGCGCTGCTCGACGTCCGCCTCGCGTTTGCGACCGACGAGCCCGTTCAGTCCGTCGAGCGCAACGCCGCTCCGCCCCCCTTCAAAGCGGAGATCTCCTACAACGGGACCGGACAGCTCGTCGGCCGCTGGGAGGTCGTGCTGCCCGGAGACGAGCGCCCCGCCGGACGCGATCTGCTGACGGAGGGCACGCTACCGCCGGAAGAGCGGCTCCTGCAGCGACGGTACACGCAGGTCGAGCGCTTCAGCGTCTTTCTGCCTCCTGTCGGCCATTTCACCCTCCCCGGGCCGGACCCCTCGAAGCTGCCCGCGACGGTCGACGGGCTTCATGAGATTTTGCTCCGCATCGAGGCGTCCGACGACAGGGAGGCGGACTCGGATCTCGCGGCGGCCGCGGCGGGAGAGGGCATCGTCCACGCCGGAGCCGTCGCCGGTTTCCAGCTCCCGGCCCTCCCCTACTTCGTCGGGAGCGTTCCGGCCGGCGTCGTTCCCGGCGGGCTCGCGCTCCTGACCCCACGCGAGAAGACGCCGATCTCAACAGCGGAGCCGTTCACGTTCTCCTGGTCGCCCCACCCCGCCGCGGCCCTCTACCGGCTCGAGATCGCGGACCCCGCTCAAAAAGAGATCCACGCCGCGCTGCTCCAGCCGGGGATCACGTCTTACCGCGCCCCCTCCTTCCTGCACGACCGCGCGCCCCAGAAGTTCCGGTGGAGGGTCGTCGCGACGGGCCCGGATGGACGGGTGATCGGCTCGAGCCCCTGGCGCGACGCCGCCTGGGCGGCTCCGTAAGCCCGCCGCTACATGCCGGCGAGCTTGCCGTCGATCTCCGAGATCTTCTCCTCCAACCGCGCGATCTCGGCGATGTCTCCGCCGCCCAGGCGTCCCTGGTCGCGGAGCGACAGGAAGACCTGCCGGCTCTTGGCGTACCAGTCGCGCGCCATTCGGAGCCGCGGCTGGATCACGCTTTTCGGAGCTCCCGTTTCCGACGCCGTGCCCAGGCTGCCATAGAGATACCCGAGCACGACGGTCGTCTGGGTATTTGCGGGATCGAGCCGCCGGAACGTCTGGACGATGTCGAGCGCCCGAAGCAGGTAGTCGGTCGCTCCCGGCATTCCCGCTCTCCCCTCGACGAAGCCGATGCCGTGGTACGCGTCCGCGAGACGAAGCTGCGCGTCGGCATTGCGCGGGTCGGCGGCCGCGAGCTCCTGGCGGATTCGCAGCGCGCGGCTGTACGCGTCGATTGCCTGTCTCGTGTCTCCCAGGCGTTCGCAGAAGTAGCCCATCGAGAAGTGCGTGTAGGCCAGCTCACGCTTGATCCCGGCGTTCGAGGGCTGGTTCAGGAGCAGCATGTTCTGGAGCGAGACGGCCGTCGAGTAGCTCTGGAAGGCCTCTTCCGACTCGGATTCGGGAAGGTTGTGGATCAGAATCTGGAGGGTCGAGGCGAGATCACGCCGGGAGGCGTCGTTGCCCGGATCTTTTTCAGCGATCATCGAGAGGCCTCCGATCGCCGCGCGCAGCGACTTCAACGCCTCGTCGCGGCGGCCGGCCGTCGCGAGCGCGATCCCCAGATATCTGCGGGAGCGCGCCAGCTCGAGCACGCCCTCCCGACCGGCCTTCGACGCCGCCCGCGTTTTCAGGAGCGCCTCGGCGCGATGCGCGGCCTGGATGGCCTTTTCCGCCTGGCGGGCGGAGAGCAGCACCTGTGCCGAATCGAGCTCCGCACGCGCGAGCGCGAGACGATCGGCTTCGTTCGCCGGAAACGCCCGGACGAGAGCGCGGCGGATCTCGACGGCTTTCTCGACGCTCCTCAGCGCGCCCGCCGTGTTTCCCACGTGCGACGCGAAGACTCCGCTCTGCACGCGCGAGATCCGCTGGTAAGCCTCCGCCAGGTCGCGCTGCATGTCGGGCGTCGCACCCTCCTGGCGGGAGATCTTTTCCAGGTACTCGAGAGCGCGCCGGATGACGAGCTCGCGCGCCGGCGTCGAGCCGGGAAGGTCGCGCACGGAGTCATGGAATTCGAAGAGGACCGTCGTCAGCAGCCCTCGGAGGTCCGTGAGGTGCCTCTGCGCGACTTCGCGCTCGTTGCGCGCTATGCGAGCCTGCCAGACCGCGGCCGCGAGGCCCCCGACGAGAGCAAGCGCGACCGCGAATGCGGCCCCGACGGCGAGGCGGTGGCGCCGGATGAATTTCGCGGCGCGATAAGCGGCCCGGTTCGGGAGCGCGCGCACGGGAAAGCCGTCGAGATGCCGCTCGATGTCATCGGAGAGCTCCGCCGCCGTCGGGTAGCGGCGCGCGGGGTCCTTCTCGAGCGCCTTCAGGACGACGTTGTCGAGATCTCCCCGGAGGGTTTTCTTCACTCCCGGCGGCGCAGCCGCAGAGGGCCGTTCCGGCGCGCTCTCGCCGACGATGCGTTCGATTTCGGCGGGAGAATGCCCGCGCAGCGAATACGGACGCCGGCCTGAAAGGAGCTCGTACAGCACGACGCCGAGCGCGTACACGTCGCTCGCCGTCGTGATCCTGCGGCCGAGGATCTGCTCCGGGCTGGCGAAATCGGGGGTCATGAGGCGCACCAGGGTCCCCGTCTCGTCGCCGGAACCGTCGACGGGAGACAGCAGCTTCGCGATGCCGAAGTCGAGCAGCTTGGGCTCCCCCGCCGGGGTCACGAGGATGTTCGACGGCTTCAAGTCGCGATGGACGACGAGGTTCTGGTGTGCGAACTGCACCGCGTCGCAGACCCTTCGAAACAGGCGCAGCCGCTCCGGGACGGTCAGTTTCCGTTCTTCGCACCACGTGAGCAGATCCGTGCCCTCGACGTACTCCATGACGAAGTACGGGCGCCCGTCCTCCGTCGTTCCGCCGTCGTAGAGCCGGGCGATTCCGGGATTCTCGAGTGAAGCGAGGATCTGCCGCTCCGTATGGAAGCGGCGAAGGACGAAGCCCGTCTCCATGCCGGGGCGGACCACCTTGATCGCGACGGTCCTCCGGAAACCGGGCTCGTCCCTTTCCGCGAGAAAGACCGTTCCCATGCCGCCCTGCCCGAGCTCGCGCAGGATCCGGTACTCCCCGATCCGCCGTGGGACCTCCCCGCCTTCGATCGAGGGTCCTTCGAGATGCACGGCGGGACCGCCGAGAAACCCTGCGCCGCGCGCATGGGCCGACAGGAGCCGCTCCACGTCCCCCCGGAGCCCGGCATCCTCCCGACAGACTTCCTTCAGATGCGGACCGCGCTCCTCGGGGGCCCGCTCGAGAGCCTCCTGAAAGAGATCCTTGACCCGTTCCCAGCGCTCGGGATCCATTGTTTTCTGAGGGTTCCGCGGACGAATTCTATCGGTTCGGGGGGCCGGCATGAAAAATCGGGCGATCCCCTGCGCGATACCTCATGAGCGCATTACGAAAGGGGAATTCATGAACAGCGTGGTCCCGACCGAGCCCGGTGGCCTTCCCGCGCGATCTTCCGGCTGGCTTCGCATCGTTTCTCTCTCGCTCGCCCTCGCGGCGTTGGCAGCTCCCGCCGCCTTCGCGGGCGTCGAATTCGTGACGCCGATCGGCAACTGCACCAACAAGGTGGACACCATCGGCGACGGAAAGGACCTCTTCCTGACGGCCGGCTCCGTCCAGTTCGAGGTCTTCGGCAACTCGGTCGACCTGAGCAATCCCACGTCGGGGTTCCGGATCGCCACGGACAGCGGCACGGGGACCGCCACCGCGAAGATCATCCAGCAGCGCAGCGGCGCGACGAACCTGGGCCGGGGCTGCGGGAACACGGGATCGGCGGTGGTGCAGGTGGATTCCGACCCCGGCATCACTTCCAACATCCAGCGGTCGCTCTTCTTCAGGATGCCGCTCGGAGACGAGTCCCGCCTTCAGATGACGATCCGCGCGATTCCGACGTTCGCGGCGACATGGACGTCGCTCCAGAACAACGTCAGCTGTATCGTCAAAACCGGGTCCTTCGAAAAGCTCGACCAGGACCACAAGATCCGGATCACGCTTCCGCCGGGAAGCGCACAGGATCAGACGACTTGCAATCAGAACACTCTCCAGGTCCACATCGCGCCGGCGACCGGCCTGGGGGAGATCGACGTGGCGGCGCCGGTCAAGTTCACCGCCACCGGCCTTCCGAATTTCATGACGGCCAACTCACCCACGGCACCGACTCCCGCCAGCCCGACGGATATCGTCTTCACCCTGAACGTGTCGGGGATCCGCTCCCTGACGGCGGTCAGCACCAGCAACATCGTCGTCACGTCGTCCAATCCCCACAGGACCGCCAACCTCACTTTCGAGGTGCATCCGGGAATCGCGAACGGCTTCACCCAGGCCGCCAACTGCAACAATCCGCTGACCGGTAAATCCGTCAAAGCCGGCGACCTGGTGCAGTGCGAGCTGCACCTTTCCCTGCCTCCGGGTAATGGGCAGCTCATCACGTTTCAGGGAGTGGACCGCCTCTGCTTCGCGGCCGGCGCTCCGGGTGTGACGTACTTCGCGTCGACGGGAGTCGGGACGACGACCCTGAGCGGTAGCGGCCTGATCTTCCAGGTTCCGCTCCGCGTCCAGGGCGGCTCGATGTCGACCGGTCAGTCCTGTTCGTCGGTCACCGGCGTTCAGCAGACGGTGAAATTCTGGGTCGGCCAGCGCGACATCGAGTCGGGCGCCGATTTCACCCAGGACTCCATCCGAATCGTGAACCCGCAGTAAGAACTCGCTCGCATGCTCTTGACCCGCCCGGCGACTGCCGGGCGGGGTTTTTGTTTCAGGCGCTCGCGAAGACCCCGATTCGCTATCCTCCCGAGAGTCGCATGACGAGCCGACGCTGGATCCTCGCCGCGACCATCCTCGGCTCGAGCATGGCCTTCATCGACGGCACGGTGGTCAACGTCGCCCTTCCCGCGATCCAGGCAGACCTTCGCGCAACCCTGGTGGACGTCCAGTGGGTCGTCGAGGCATACGCGCTCTTCCTCGCGGCCCTTCTGCTCGCCGGGGGCTCTCTCGGAGACCGCTTCGGACGGCGCCGCGTCTTCATGCTCGGCACGGCGATGTTCGCCGGCGCCTCGGTCTGGTGCGGGCTCGCCCCGGACATCCGGCACCTGATCGCCGCGCGGGCCGCTCAGGGGATTGGCGGCGCGCTTCTCGTGCCGGGAAGCCTTGCGATCCTCTCGGCATCTTTTTCCGAAGGCGATCGCGGGCGCGCCATCGGCACCTGGTCCGCCTTCACCTCGATCACCGCCGCCGCCGGGCCGGTCCTCGGCGGCTGGCTGATCGACCATCTTGCGTGGCGCTGGGCGTTCTTCCTCAACGTACCGATCGCCGCCGCCGTCCTGTTGATCAGCGCTGCGAAAGTCCCCGAGAGCCGCGACGAGCGAGCGCGCGGCGCCATTGACTGGCCCGGCGCCCTCCTCGCGACGCTCGGCCTCGGAGGCGTCGTATTCGCCCTGATCGAGTCGTCGGAGCTTCACTGGAGGCACCCGGCCGTGCTCGGCAGCCTCGGCGGCGGGCTTCTCTTCCTCGCCGCCTTCGGAGTCGTCGAGCGCCGGGTCCGCGAGCCCATGGTCCCGCTCGATCTCTTCCGTTCGCGCGATTTTTCGGGCGCCAACCTTCTGACCCTGTTCCTCTACGCGGCGCTCTCGGGGGTCCTGTTCTTTCTGCCTCTCGATCTGATCCAGGTGCAGGGCTACACGGCGGCGGCGGCGGGGGCGTCGATGCTGCCGTTCATCCTCCTGATGTTCCTCCTCTCCCGCTGGTCCGGCGGCCTCTTCGACCGGATCGGCGCGAAGATTCCCCTCGTCGCCGGACCGGCGGTGGCGGGCGCCGGGTTCGTGCTGCTGGCGCTGCCGGGGAGGGGAGGCAGCTACTGGACGACGTTCTTTCCGGCGATGGCCGTGCTCGGGCTCGGGATGGCCGTGACCGTGGCGCCCCTGACGACCACGGTGATGAGCTCGGTCGAACGAAGGCACTCCGGTGCGGCGTCCGGGATCAACAACGCGGTCTCCCGCACCGCGGGCCTTCTCGCGGTCGCGGTGTTCTCGGTGGTCATGCTCTCGACCTTTGAACGCCGCCTGGACGAGGGTCTGCGCACGAGCGGCGTGACGCCGCAGCTCCGGACCGCGATCGAAAGTCAGTCCAGCCGTCTCGCGGCGCTCTCGATCCCGCCGGCCGCGAGTGTTGCCGACCGCGAACGGGTCCGCGGCACAGTGGCGTCGGCGTTCGTGGCGGGCTTTCGCCGGGTGATTCTTCTCGGAGCGGCCCTTGCCCTGATCGCCTCGGGCACGGCGTTGGTGCTGATCGGCCGGCCCCGCCGCCGTGCCCCGAAGAGACACTAGCCCTTCCGGCCGCGGCCGGCGATATTTCTCCTGGAGGTGCGCCGATGTCGAGCGTGACCAAATCGAAGGGCCCGCTGTCGGTGCGGGCCCACGTCGGAGATGCGAAAACGCTGCTCGCGTTCGACCTGCACAAGAGCGCCGCGAAAAACCTCGCCGGGTTCACCGTGCGCGTTTCCCCGCCGGGAGTGAGCCCGTACTACCTTCTGAACGAGCTGCAGTTCAGGACTCCCGCCGACCACGCCCAGGTCGCAACCCTACCCGCCAACTCGAGCGTCAACGCCCCGATCCACAAGTTCCGCTGGCTGCACGTGCCGGGCTCGGCCCATCAGGGCTTGAAACCGGTTTTTGGGAAGTACCGGTACACGGTGACGCCTCGATATTTCGACGCGAACCGCTCCCTCCAGCCGCTCGATCCGGCTCTGGGGCTCTCCATCCAGGTGAATGTCGGCCCTTTCGTGAAGAAGGCGCTCGCGATCGGTTTCACGCGCGGCTTCACGCAGTCGCAGGCGTTCGTTCGGCACTTCGGGTTGAAGGCGCTCATCCGGCCGAAGAACAAGCAGCTGCTCTTCGACACGAAGGCGGAGTCGGGCGTGAACGCGAGAGGCGAGCACTACACGTACGACCAGGAGTACGAATGGCTGGGCTTCACGGCGAGAGAACGCATGGTCGAGATCCTGGACGAAGTCGCGGCCGACAAGAAGCTGCGCCTCGACGTCTTTGCCTATGACTTGAACGAGCCGAACCTCATCAACGCCCTCATCCGGCTGGCGAAGCAGGGCCGGGCCCGGGTGATTCTGGACAACGCGGCGCTTCACCACGGAACGCCCGCAAAGCCCGAGGACCGGTTCGAACAGCTGTTCCGCCAGTCGGCCAAACCGCCCGCCGCCGTTCTTCGCGGGAAGTTCGGGCGTTACTCCCACGACAAGGTATTCGTCGTCTCCGACGCGGCCGGCGCGAGAAAAGTCCTGACGGGCTCCACGAACTTCTCGGTGACGGGTCTCTACGTCAACTCGAACCACGTGCTGGTGTACGACGACAGGAAGGTCGCCGCCAAATACGCCGAGGTGTTCGAAGAATCGTGGAGCGACGAGGTGGCGGCGGGGAAGTTCCGGAAGTCACCGCTGTCGCAGACCGCATTCTCGTTCTCTTCGGCGAACGTGCCGGCCACCGACGTCACTTTTTCTCCGCACGAGGCTTCCTTCGCGAACTCGATACTGGACGGGCTCGTACGGCGCATCGAGAAGGAAGGCAAGAAGACCAAATCCGTCGGAAGCGTGCTTTTTGCCGTCATGCAGATGGACGTCGGAACCGGTCCGGTGTTTCCCGCGCTCAGAACGCTCCACGCGAGCGAGAGCATCTTCAGTTACGGGATTTCCGACAGCCCCGGCGGGATTTTTCTGTATCGGCCCGGGAGCACTCGGGGCGTGCTCGTGACGGGCAAACCCGTGAACACTCAGTTGCCGCCGCCGTTCGACCAGGTGCCGGGCGTCGGCTTCGGGCATCAGATTCACCACAAGTTTGTCGTCTGCGGCTTCAACGGGCCCGATCCGGTCGTGTACTGCGGCTCCTCCAACCTCGCCGCTCTCGGCGAAGGCGCCAACGGCGACAACCTTCTCGCGATCCATGACGGCGACGTCGCGACCGCCTTTGCGATCGAGGCACTGGCTCTCGTGGATCACTTCGACTTTCTCGACCGATCATCGGCCCCGAATTCGAAGAAGAAGGCCTCGAAGGCGGGAGCGGCGGTCCAGGCCGGCTGGTTTCTTTCCACGAACGACAAATGGGCGGCGCGGTACTACGACCCAAAGGACCTGAGGAGCGTGGACCGGCGGCTGTTCGCCTGAGGGCGGCAGCCCATAGAATCCCGGATCACGACACTTCCGGCCGGCACTCGCCTGGGCTCCTTCGAGGTTTCTTCGCCCCTCGGGGCGGGAGGCATGGGCGAGGTCTACCTCGCCAGGGACCTGCGCCTCGGCCGGGAGGTGGCGCTGAAGGTCCTTCCCGAAGAGCTGTCGCAGGACACGAGCCGGCTCTCCCGCTTCGAGCAGGAGGCGCGCTCTGCCTCGGCTCTGAACCACCCGAACATCGTCACGATTTACGAGATCGGCCGCGATGGCGACACGCCGTACATCGCGATGGAGCTCGTCGACGGCAAGACGCTGCGGGAGCTTTGCGCGGGCGGGCCCATGCAGATCCGCAAGATCCTCGCCGCCTCCGCGCAGATCGCCGAGGGCCTCGCCAAGGCACACGGCGCGGGCATCGTTCACAGGGACATGAAGCCCGAGAACGTGATGGTCTCCCGCGACGGTTTCGTCAAGATCCTCGACTTCGGACTCGCCAAGCTCACGGAGCCCGACAGCGGCGGCGTTTCCGCGATGCCCACGCTCGCAAGACCCGAGACACACCCCGGCACCGTGCTCGGGACCGTCGGGTACATGTCGCCCGAGCAGGCGAGCGGGCAGAGTGTCGATTTCCGCTCGGACCAGTTCTCGCTGGGCTCGATCCTGTACGAGCTCGTCACGGGAGAGAAGGCGTTCGCGCGAAAAACCGCGGCGGAAACGATGTCGGCGATCATCCGGGACGAGCCGGAGCCGCTCGCCAGGAGCAAGCCGCAGACTCCCCTCCCGCTCCGATGGATCGTCGAACGGTGTCTCGCCAAGGACCCCGACGAGCGTTACGCGTCGACGCGGGACCTCGCGCGCGACCTCGCCGGGGTGCGGGACCACGTGTCGGAGATCAGCGGCGGCGCTGAGGCTCTTGCGCCGGCGCCGCGGCGGTCCCGCGCTCTGCGGGCCGCCCTCGTCCCCGTCCTCGTCGCGGCTGCGCTCGCGGCGGGCTGGATCGCGGCGCGCGCCTCCGCGAAGCCGCCCTCCGCGC
>DASQJK010000357.1:0-4603 GCA_035631095.1 Thermoanaerobaculia bacterium | reverse complement strand
CTGCACGCGGTGCCGGCCATGCTCGCTGCTCGAGCGCGCGGAGTGCCCACCGCGACCTTCATCTACTCCTGGGACAACCTTCCGAAGGGCCGCATGCCAGTGAGAGCCGACTTCTATCTGGTGTGGAGTGACTTCATGAAGGCCGAGTTGCTTTCTTACTACCCGGACGTCACCGCGGACAGGGTCCGGATCGTGGGAACGCCTCAGTTCGAGAGCTATGCGGACTCCGGACTCGAGGAGTCCCGCACGACGTTCCTCCAACGGCTGAATCTCGACCCGAAGAAATCCGTCGTCTGCTTCTCGGGGGATGATCCCGGCTGCTCCCCATACGACCCCGAGTATCTCCGGGACCTGGCTCGGAGCCTTCGATCGGTTCCCGAATCGATCCGCCCTCAGATCGTGTTCCGCCGCAGTCCCGTGGACTGGAGCGGCCGGTACGACGACGTTCTTCGCGAATACCCGGAGATCGCCGTCTCCGATCCGAAATGGCAACGTGTGTCGGACGGGGACTGGTCCCAGATCCTCCCGACTCGCGAGGACGTCGGTCTGCTCGTCAATCTGGTTCGACACTCGGATCTGGTGGTCAACCTCGGCTCGACGATGGCGATGGACTTCGCGGCATTCGAAAAGCCTGCGATCTACGTGGCATACAACCCGGTGTCGAACGATCCGCACTGGAGCGTCGAGGACGTCTATCGGAGACCCCATTTTGGATCGGTGCACGAGTTACAGCCCGTCTATTGGGCCCGTTCGCGCGAAAACCTGGCAGATCTCGTGATGCACGCATTGAATCAGCCGGGCGAGAAGAGCGAAGCCCGACAGAAGTGGCTGCATCGGCATGTCCTGCAGCCGATGGCCGGGGCCTCGCGGCGCGCGGCCGATACGCTGAGGCAACTCGCCCTCGAGCGGCCGTCGAGGTCAACCGAGCCGGAAGACAGAGAGAGCGAGATGGCGGTGGGAGCGACCCGCCGTTGAAGATCTTCCT
The DNA here is from genome assembly GCA_035631095.1 of Thermoanaerobaculia bacterium. Classification (GTDB taxonomy): domain Bacteria; phylum Acidobacteriota; class Thermoanaerobaculia; order UBA5066; family Gp7-AA6; genus JALYUA01. The sequence goes on along the minus strand of DASQJK010000357.1, from coordinate 3,618 downwards.
GCAGTGCTCCGAATATCCTCCAGGCCCCCATGGCGGGATCGGAACTCTGGTCCAGTTGCTCGCGCGCGGTCTGGTTCGTTCCGGCCATCAGGTGAAAGTGGGTGGGATCCATCCACGCGAATATCCCGCGCCGGACCGGGAAATCGACCAGGGGGTCGAGGTGTTCCGCTTCCGGGAGCCGCCCGGGCGATTCTCGTGGGTGCCCGCACGGATTCGTTTTTTTCGCCGGCTGTCGCGCTGGAGCGCCGCCGGCGACATCGATCTCATCGAGGTCCCGGATTACGGAGCCCCGGCCGCGGGGTGGCCGTCGCTTCCAGTTCCCGTCCTCGCGCGCCTGTCGGGATCGGCCAGCTTCTTCGCCGCGGAAATGGGCCGCAAGCTCAAGCGGGAGTTCTATCTCGAACTGGCCTCTCTGCGACGCGCGGACTTCTGGTGTTCCGAGAGCGAGTACATGGCGGCAAAGACCCGGGCGCTTTACAAGCTTCGGTCCCCGCCGAGCGCGATCATTTACAACCCCGTCGACCTGCCGGACCTCACGCCGGAGAGCGATCGTTGCCGGCGGCGGGTGGTTTTCGCGGGGACCTTGACCGAGAAAAAGGGGATCATCCCGCTGGTGCAGGCGTGGCCTCGCGTGCACGCGGCGTGCCCCGACGCGGAGCTGCACATGTGGGGGGAAGACACGCTGGACGCCAAACGGGGGTCGATGCAGGAATTCCTGCTCTCCCAGGTTCCGGCGGAAGCCGCTTCGAGTATCCGGTTCCACGGACGAGTTCCTCTCGATGAGCTTCTGAAGGAGTTCCATACGGCCAGGCTGGCAGTTCTCCCGTCGTTTGCGGAAGGGTTCGCCCTGATGCCTCTGCACGCGATGGCTGCCGCCTGTCCGACGGTGTACACGGCGCGGGGCAGCGGCCCCGAGTTGATTCAGGACGGTGTGAATGGACTTCTGATCGATCCGGGTCGCCCTGAGGAGATCGCGACCGCGATCCTCCGGCTCCTGCAGGACGACGATCTCGCTGTCCGGCTCGGCCGCGCCGGAAGAGAACATGTGAAGGAAAACTTCTCCCTGGACAAAATCATCGAACGCAACGAAGAGCTCTACGAGGATTGCGTCAGGAGGTTCCATGGCCGGACGAGCTCCCTCGCGAGCTGACGTGCGACAGGATTTTCTCGTTTTCGGGCAGCCCCTCATCGAGCAGGATGAAATCGATGACGTGACGGATTCGATGCGCAAGTCGTGGCTGGGAACCGGACCCAAGGTCGCTCAATTCGAGCGGGATTTCGCCGCTTACAAGGGAGTTCCGCAGGCGATGGCGCTGAACTCCTGCACGGCCGCTCTGCACCTTTCCCTGGTGGCGCTCGACCTGAAGCCGGGAGACGAAGTGATCACGACGCCGATGACGTTCTGCGCCACGGTGAACAGCATCCTGCACGCTGGAGGAACTCCCGTCCTTGCAGATGTGGACGCCAGGACCATGAACATCGATCCCGCGGAAATTCGCCGCAAGATGGGTCCGCGGACCCGGGCGGTGCTACCCGTACACTTCGCCGGACGGGCGTGCGATATGGATGCGATCGGAACGATCGCGGCCGAGCGAGGCACCGCGATCATCGAGGACTGCGCCCATGCGATCGAGACGGAGTACAAGGGACGGAAGGCGGGAACGTTCGGCTCGTTCGGCTGCTTCAGTTTTTATTCGACGAAAAATGTGGTCACGGGCGAAGGCGGGATGGTGATCGCGAACGACCCGCGCGATGCGGATCGGATCCGGGTCCTCGGCCTCCACGGCATGAGCAAGGATGCTTGGAAACGTTTCAGCGATCAGGGATTCAAGCATTACGACGTCGTCGAAGCCGGATTCAAATACAACATGATGGACTTACAGGCGGCGATCGGTATCCATCAGCTCGCCCGAGTCGAAAGATGGTGGAAAAGGCGGGAAGAAGTCTGGAATCGTTACCAGGCGGCCTTCGCCGATCTCCCCATCGGCCTGCCGGCGCCAGTCGAACCGGGAACGCGACACGCCTATCATCTTTATACGATCCTCGTGGACGAGAAGCGCGCCGGGATCAGCCGTGATCGATTCCTGGACGCCATGACTGCGGAGAAGATCGGCGTCGGCGTTCACTACCGGAGCGTTCCGGAGCATCCGTATTACCAGAGGGTACTCGGCTGGCGGCCGGAGGACTATCCGGCTGCTTTCCGGATCGGGCAGCAAACGGTGAGCCTGCCGATCTCGCCGAAGCTGTCCGATTCGGACGTCGAGGACGTCATCTCCGCCGTGCGCCGCGTCATCGGGTGATACACACTCCAAACCGAACAGAGTTCGGCGCAGCGAGTATCGAAATGCCGATCAAGCGGGTGTCGACCGATCGTCTTGCCGTGAGTTCTCTGCAGAAGCGCCGGCTCACACCCCGGGCAGCTTAGGGGAGGCGCATGGGTGCCCTCTCCGACTTTCTCGAAGACGTCGACAGGTATCGCCTCAAGCCGCGCTCGCGGCTCGGTGTCATTGCTTTCAATCAGGGACTCTGGGCGTGCGCGGTATACCGTTTTTTTCAACCACTCGTCCGGCATCGACGACCGGCGGTGCGCCGGATCGCTCATCTCGCATCCATTCCGGCGAAGAAGTGGATTGAAGTCGTTGCCGGCATTTCACTGCCCGCTCAGTGCGAGATCGGACCTGGCCTTTACATCAGCCATTTCGGAAATGTCATCGTCAGCCCCCGGGCGCGGCTGGGCCGCAACTGCAATCTCGGACATGGCGTGACGATCGGTTCGGGCGGACGAGGCGAAAAGGATGGAGCCAATCTGGAGGGTGTTCCGGTGATCGGTGATCGGGTCTACGTGGGTCCCGGCGCCTGTCTGTTCGGGCCCATCCGCGTGGGCCACGACGCCTCCGTCGGCGCAAACGCCGTCGTAACGCATTCTCTTCAGGATCGTGATGTGGCGGTCGGAGTTCCCGCGCGCGTCGTGAGTCATAAGGGGAGTTTTGATTACGTGCATTACCGGGGAATGGAATCGGACCCGGAGCGGACCGCCAGCCTGCTCCGGTCCTCTGAGGAGAACGACTCCAGGGACCAACGTGACGGGGATGAATGATGGCTCCTTGGGGTTCTCTTGAACGCGGGAGCGGAAACCCCGGGTGAGAAGGCCTTGACGCTCAGTGTCTGCATCGCCACTCACGAACGCTCCCGCCTTCTGGCGGCGACCCTCGAGGCATTGAGCCGGCAGTCCCGTCCACCGGACGAGATCGTGGTGAGCGACTCTTCCGACTCCGGAGACGCGCGAAACGTCGTTGCGGCGTTTTCGACGCGCCATCCCGGCCTCTCGATCAGACACGTTCCGTCGTCGCGAAAAGCTCTTCCATGGCAGCGGTGGTGGGCATTCAAACACTCCGGGGGGGCGGTCATTCTTTTTCTGGATGATGACGTCACGCTGTCTTCCCTTGCCGTCGAAGCGCTCGAGCGGCTGTACACGGATTGCAAGGCGAATCCCAAGACGCGTATCGCCGGAGCGGGATTCTGGATCGCTTTCGAAGATGGAACCCGTACGGATCGCCGCCCGGGCTCGCTGAAAGAGCGCTGGCTGGGAACATCACGCCTGCCGTCCGGCTCCATCAC
>DASQJK010000356.1:0-2924 GCA_035631095.1 Thermoanaerobaculia bacterium | reverse complement strand
CTCCGAAGTCCCGGCTCGGTAACTGATTCGCTTTCGCAACTGGAGGACAAATGAAATCTCGCCTTCTCGTATCCCTGCTATTGCTCTGCTTTACGGTGCCGGTGCTCGCGCTCGAGCTCGACGGCTCGATCTCCGGCACGGCCCGCGATTCCTCGGGAGGCGCTCTCCCCGGCGTCACGGTCACCGTCACGTCTCCGGTGCTTCAAGGCTCCAGGACGGCAGTCACCAAGACGGACGGCAGCTTCCAGGTGACGAAGCTTCCTCCCGGTCAGCCCTACTCGGTCTCGTTCACTCTCTCCGGTTTCCGCACGCTCGAGATCACGGGCCTCCAGGTGAGCGTCGGCAAGGACACCAACGCCAGCGCGCGCATGGACCTTTCCCCGGTCACGGCCGACGTGACGGTCACGTCCGAGCGGCCCACCGTGGACGTCACGCAGACGAACACCCAGCAGAACTTCTCGGCCGACTACCTGCGGAAGATCCCGGTGGGCGGCGGCGGACGCGACTACTTGAGCATCATCGCCCAGGCGCCGGGAGTCGTGAACACGGGCAACCCCAACGTTTTCGGCGGCAACATCCTCGAGAACAGCTGGATGATCGACGGAGTCAATACGACGGACCCGGTCACCCACACGTTCACCTTCAATCTGAATCCCGATGCCATTCAAGACGTCGCGATCCAGACCGCGAACTACCTCGCCGAGTACGGACGTGCTTCGGGCGGAATCGTCCAGGTCATCACGAAGTCCGGCGGGAACAGCTTCAGCGGGTCCGCGGACATCCGCTACTCGAACAACAACTTCTCCGTCAAGGGCGCCCATTTCGATCCGAGCATCTCCAAGTCGCGCAACACCCCCTGGGACGCGACGCTTGGCGGTCCGATCCTGCGGGACCGGCTGTGGTTTTTCGGAAACGTTCAGCGGCCGGACAGCTTCGTGACGCCCTCCGTCCCGAATGCGACGGTCGCCGGGCAGCTCCCCGGAGGGCAGCCTGTCGCACGGAGCTTCAAGGGCTGGAACTCCGGCGGCAAGCTCTCGTTTTCCGCTGGTTCCCAGCTGAGCGGATTCGGCGAGCTCCAGGACTCCCTCGCCGTGATCGGCGGGTCGCAGAACTCGGCGCTCTACCGCCCGGAGGCGCAGTCGACGCAGCGCCAGCGCTCACGTCTCTATGACCTCGTGGCCGACGCCGTCATCACGCCGAACTGGTCGGCCGAGATCCAGGGCCTTCGCTTCGAGGATCATCTCGAGACGGCTCCCACCAGCAGCAACTTCAACACGACGCAGTGGATCAACATCTCCGGAGGCAACGTCCGGTACGACGCTTACAGCAACTACCAGACGTCTGACCGGAACCGAAACGCCTTGAGCCTTTCATCCTCGTACTTCTTCGAAGCGCTTGGATCGCACACCCTCAAGGGCGGCGCCGACGCGGACAAGACGTTTTTCCCATCGACCAACATCACCCTCGGGACGCCGACGGACCCCTCCCTCTGCCCGCCCGGCGGCCTCCGTTGCGGTGCCGTCATTCAATTTCGCGGCTTCAGTCCGACTGGCGATCGCCTGCTCGTCAATGCGGCCGGCCAGGTCGCGAATCAGACGGTCAGCCAGCAGCTGCCCGGCGTCGAGCGTCAGGGCAAGTCGTATGCGGCGTACCTGCAGGATCAGTGGAGGCTCTTCTCGCGCCTGACTCTGAACCTGGGCGTCCGGTACGACCGGAGCGAGTACTACAACAACATCGGCGAGAACCCGGTCAACTTCGACAAGGTCGTTCCGCGCGTCGGCTTCGCGTACGACATCATGGGCGACGGCAAGAACGTCCTTCGCGCGAGCTACGGCCAGTTCTACGTCGACGCCGCGCTCACTTTCACGCGTCTCTTCGACACCGGGATCAACTCCGGTATCACGCGCGTGTATGTCTGGGCTCCGACGACCAACTCCTGGCGTCTGGCGCAGCAGACGGGCGGCCAGTTCCTGACTCAGGCTCTCATCGACGGAAAGCTCAAGCCGACTTACGACGACCAGATCAACGCGGCGTTCGAGCGGCAGCTGTTCCAGGGAGCGTCGGCTTCCGTCGGATACGTCTACAAGAAGACCAACAACATCTTCGAAGACACCTGCATCAACAACACGGATTGCCCCGATTTCTGGCTCACCAACCAGCCCGGCCGCGACGTCGGCCAGCATGACGTGCTTCGCAAGAACTACTACGGTTATACGTTCCAGTTTCAGTACTACTCGCCCGACCGGCGATTCATCACGCAGAGCAACTACGTGTACTCGAAGAGCCGCGGGTCGATCGATTCCTCCACCGGCCAGTACGCCGGCACGGATTTCGACTTCTACCCGGAGAACTACGTCAACCGCTACGGCTACCTGGACGACGACGCGCGCCATCGCATCAAGGTCAACTTCGGATACCTGATCCCGGTCGCGGAGACCCAGATCTCGGTCGTTTACAACTATCGGACCGGCCTGCCCTACACGGTGAACACCGCCAATCCGGCATTCGGCACGGGCAACGTCACGTTCCTCGAGCCGCGAGGCTCGAGCCGCGGCGCCGTTCGCCAGCAGGTCGACCTCCAGCTCGAGAAGCAGTTCCGCCTCGGCCCGGTGAACCTCTCCGTCATCGGCAGCGTCTTCAACCTGAACAACTCCGAACAGCCGCTGACGTACTTCACGAGCGCCGACTCCCCGGCCACGGTTCGCACCCCCATCACGTACCAGCGTCCGCGCAACTACGAAGTGGGATTCCGCGCCGAGTTCTAAGGCGCTTCCGTTCGATACGACAAAGGGGCCCGCGAGGGCCCCTTTTTTCATTTGTAAGCACGTCCCCTCACCCAACCTCTCGCCCGCCGCGGGAGAGAGGAGAGCGGACGCTAGGTTTACTCTACGTGCAGGTCCGCCTTCGCGGTGCCCATCTTCCCC
>DASQJK010000355.1:0-7255 GCA_035631095.1 Thermoanaerobaculia bacterium | reverse complement strand
TGTAGTCGCGGGCACCCGCGCGCCCGGAGTTCATCTTCCAGTTGGCGACGTAGAGCGGTTTCAACGCTCGAGCGCCTGGATGCCCGGAAGAGTTCCGTCCGTCAGGTACTCGAGAGAAGCGCCGCCACCGGTGGAGACGTGCCCGAACCGATCGGCGACCCCTGCCGCGTTGACGGCCGCGACGCTCTCGCCTCCTCCGACGACGGTGAAGGCATCCGACTCCGCGAGCAGCATCGCGAGCGCCATGGTCCCGCGGTCGAACGGAGGCTTCTCGAAGACGCCCATCGGACCGTTCCAGAAAATCGTCTTCGCGGGCTCGAGGAGCCTTTCGAACTGTTCGATCGTCTTCTGCCCGACGTCGAGCGCCATCGCGTCGCCGGGAATCTTCGCGATCCCCACGGTCCGCGCATGGGCCCCGTCCTCGGGCGACGAGGCGACGACGAAGTCCGACGGCAGGGCGACCGTCTTCCCATTCTGCTTGCAGAAGTCGAGGATCTCGCGCGCGACGGGGACCTTGTCTTCCTCGAGGAGCGACTTGCCGACCGGAAGCCCGATCGCCCGCACGAAGTGGTTCGCGATGCCGCCTCCGACGAGGAGGGCGTCGGCGGTCTTCGCGAGCGAACGCAGCGTGTCGATTTTTCCCGAGATCTTCGCGCCTCCGAGGATCGCGGCAAACGGCCGCTCCGGCTCTAGAAGCCGCGAGAGCGCGCGGACTTCCCTCTCGAGAAGCAAGCCCGCCCCCTTTTCCGCGACGAGCGCCGGCACTCCCACGACGGAAGCGTGGGCGCGGTGCGCCGCCCCGAAGGCATCGTCGACGTACACGTCCGCGAGCGCCGCGAGCCCCCGAGCGAACTCCGGGTCGTTCGTCTCTTCCCCGGCGTGGAAGCGGAGGTTCTCCAGAAGAAGCACCTCGCCCGGGGCGAGCGATGCCGCGAGCGCCTCGACTTCCGGACCGACGCAGTCGCCGGCGAAACGCACGGGCCGCGCCAGCTTTTCCGCGAACACGGCCGCGACCGGGGCGAGCGAATGCTTCGGGCTCGGCTTTCCCTTCGGCTTGCCCAGGTGGGAGGCGCATATGACTCGGGCTCCCGCCTCGATCGCGAGCCGGACGGTCGGAATGGTCTCCACGATCCTCGTCGCGTCGGTGACGCGGCCGCCGTCGAGCGGCACGTTGAAATCCACCCGCAGGAACAGGCGGCGCCCCGAAAGAGCGAGGTCGCGAATGCCCTTCATGCGCACGCGATCTTAATCGCTACCCATAGAATGCCCGCCAGATGAAACGGTTCCGGCTCGCCGTCCTTCTGGTCGCTGTTGCGGCCGTTCTGCCGGCCCAGGACCAGCGCGTCGGGCGGGGATTCGGCGGAGCCGTCGCCGCCGAGGAGGAGACCGCCGCGCGGGTGGGCATCGACATCCTCAAGAAGGGCGGCAACGCCACCGACGCCGCCGTCGCCACCGCGTTCGCGCTCGCCGTCACGTGGCCGGAGGCCGGCAACCTCGGGGGCGGGGGCTTCTGGCTCTCCCGAGACGCGAAGGGAAGGACGCTCGTCGTCGATTACCGGGAGACGGCTCCCCGCGACGCGCGCCGCGATCTCTACACGCGCCCGGGTCCCGGCGGTGTCCCTCCCTCGTCGACGGAAGGACCGCTCGCATCGGGAGTGCCCGGCACCGTCGCCGGCCTCGCCGCCGCGCACCGCCGCGGAGGCCGCCTCGCCTGGAAAGACGTCGTCGAGCCCGCCGTCCGGCTGGCCCGTGACGGTTTCGCGATGACGGAAAACATCTCGCAGTCGATCGAGCACGCGAAGGAGCGGCTGGCGAAGGACCCGGAGGCCGCCCGCATCTATCTTCCGGGGGGAGCCGCTCCCGTCCCGGGCAGCGTGTTCAAGCAGCCGGACCTCGCCGCGACGCTCGCGGCCATTCGCGACCGGGGCGAAGACGGTTTCTACCGCGGTGAGCTTTCACGCCGCATCGAAGCGGGCCAGACCCGGCAGGGCGGGCTCATCAGCCGCGGCGACCTCGCCCGGTACGAGGCGAAGATCCGTGTCCCGCTGCGATTCCGGTTCGCCGGCTACGACGTGTACACGACCCCCGCACCGTCGTCCGGACCCGTCCTCGCTGAAATGGCGCTGCTCTCCGAGGCGCTGGGCAGCGCCCGCTTGAAGACGCGCGACGTGGCATCGGCTCACCTCGTCGCGGAGATCGAGAAGCGCGCCTTTCGAGACCGCAACCGCTATCTCGGCGACCCCTCGTTCGGGGGCGTTCGCCAGAGCCTGTTCACCGACCCTGTCCGGATACGCAGGCTCGCGGGGACCGTCGATCCCGCTCACGCGACGCCGACGGTCAAGCTCCGCCCGCCGGAGCCGGACAAGCCGAACACGACGCACTTCTCCGTCGTGGACGCGGCGGGCAATGCCGTGTCGGTGACCACGACGCTCAACGACTCCTTCGGAAACGCGCGGGTCGCGCCGGGGCTCGGATTTCTATGGAACGACGAGATGGACGACTTCTCGACCCGCCCCGGCCAGAGGAACATGTACGGCCTGGTCCAGGGAAAGGTCAACGAGGTCGCGCCCGGCAAACGGATGCTCTCTTCGATGTGTCCGACGATCGTCGTGACGGCGGGCCGGAACGCATTCGTGTTCGGAACACCCGGCGGGTCGCGAATCATCACGACCAACTTCCAGGTGATGCTCGGCATCCTCCTCCGCCGCGAGCCGCTCGACGCCGCCGTCGCCGAGCCGCGGTTCCACCAGCAGGACAACCCGGACGAGATCGTCGCCGAGCGCGGCCGCTTCGACGCCCCGTGGATCGAAGGCCTGAAGAAGCTCGGGCACGCAGTGATCGAAAAGGACACCCGCGATTTCACCTTCGGCCGTGTCCACGCGATCGCCAGAAACCCGGACGGCTCCCTGTTTGCCGTCGCCGACCCGCGTCATCAGGGCGCCGGCCTGGTCGTCCGCCCGAGCCCCTGAGTTGGACCTCGGCGTCTCCCGGCTCGAGCTCTTCCGGCCGCTCTATCGGGATGGGCGCATCCTGCGGCTCCTCGACCAGCGGCTGCTCCCCGGAAGCGAAGTGTGGCTCGAGCTTTCCGACCCCGAGGCCGTCGCGCGTGCGATCCGCGACATGGCGGTCCGGGGAGCGCCGGCGATCGGTGTCGCGGCGGCATACGGCGCCGCGTTCTCGCTCCGTGCCGAATCGGTCGCGCCGGTGCGCGAGCGCTTCGAGTCCGCCCGTACGCTGCTCGCCTCGAGCCGCCCGACCGCGGTGAACCTCTTCGCGGCGCTCGCGCGCATGGCGCAGCGCTTCGAAGCGGCCGCCGGGGCGGGCGCATCGCCGGAGGCAATCGAGAGCGCTCTCGTCTCGGAGGCGGACGCGATTGCCGCGGAGGACATCGCGTCGTGCCGGCGGATCGGAGCCTTCGGCGCGGAGCTCCTCACCGGGGGGACGACCGTTCTCACGCACTGCAACGCGGGCGCGCTCGCGACGGCGGGATACGGCACCGCCCTCGGCGTGATCCGAGGCGCGGTGGAAGCCGGCAAACCCATCCGCGTGCTCGCCGACGAGACGCGTCCCTTCCTCCAGGGCGCGCGCCTCACCGCCTGGGAGCTCGCGCGCGACGGAATCGACGTGGAGATCCTGACCGACAACATGGCCGGCCACTACCTCTCGCGCGGAGAGATCGCGGCCGTGGTCGTCGGCGCCGACCGTATCGCCGCCAACGGCGACACGGCGAACAAAATCGGGACGTATTCGGTCGCGGTGCTGGCGCGTGAGAACGGCGTCCCCTTCTACGTCGCCGCGCCGGCGACGACTCTCGATCCCGCCTGTCCCGATGGCTCGAAGATCCCCATCGAGGAGCGCAGCTCCGCGGAAGTGCTCTCGATCGGCGGCCACGCGATCGCCCCGGCGGGGGTCCGCGCCCGGCACGCCGCCTTCGACGTGACGCCGGCGCGCTACATCACGGCCATCGTGACCGACGAGGGAATCTGCCGCCCGCCCTACTCGCAGAGTCTCGGCGAAGCCGGCCGGCGCGCGAGAGAGCGATCGGAGAAGCTGACAGCCGAGAGCTGACAGCCGACAGCTACCCATGATCGTCCTCGGCATCGAAACTTCATGCGACGAGACTTCCGTCGCCGTGCTCCGCGAAGACGGCTCGATCCTTTCGAACGTGATCGCATCGCAGGTGCAGGCGCACGCGCTCTACGGAGGCGTGGTTCCGGAAGTCGCCGCGCGGGCGCACCTCGAGGCGCTGCCCGGGACCTTCGAGGAGGCCCTCCGCCGCGCGGCTGTTTCCCTGGAGGACGTGGACCTCGTCGCAGCGACCGCCGGGCCCGGGCTCATCGGAGCTCTTCTCGTCGGGCTCTCGGCCGCCAAAGCGCTCGCGTTCGCGAGAGGCATCCCGCTCGCGGCGGTGAACCACCTGGAAGGGCATCTGTACTCGCCGTTTCTCGACGCGGGCGGGGCTCCCGCCCTGCGCGTCGAGCTGCCGTTCCACGGGCTCGTGGTCTCAGGGGGTCACGCGGAGCTCGTCCGGGTGGAGCAAGACCGCCTCGTGCCGCTCGCGCGCACACGCGACGACGCGCCCGGGGAAGCCTTCGACAAAGTCGCGCGGCGCGCGGGACTCGGCTATCCGGGCGGCCCGGTCGTGGACCGCATCGCCGCCGCTGGTGACGGCTCGCGGTTCCCTCTGCCGGTCGGCCGGCCCGGCGACGGATCGGACGACTTCTCCTTCTCCGGATTGAAGACGGCGATGCTCCGCGAATTCGAGAGGCGCGGCGTCGACGGCACGCCCAGGGACCCCGAGACGCTTCCCCGCGAGCTCGTGGACCTCTTCGCGTCGTTCCAGCGCGCGATCGTTTCCGCCCTCGTCGACCGTGTGGATGCGGTTCACCGCCGGGAGGGCATCGAACGTCTTGCTCTCTCCGGAGGCGTCGCCGCCAACACGGAGCTGCGCGCAACGCTGTCCGACTGGGGGCGCCGCAACTCCGTGCCCGTCCTGCTTCCCGCCCGGGCGCTGACGACCGACAATGCGGCCATGATCGCGTGGGCGGGACTGCTGCGCTGGCGCTCGGGCCTTCCCGCCGCCGGCCTCGTCGCGAACGCACGCTCCCGGTGGCCGCTCGGGGAAGGTGGTAGGACGTAGGTCGTAGGACGTAGGGGCCGCCGTCTACCACCCACCACCTACCACCTAACGTAAGCTCTCCCTCCCCCATGCCCGACCCCTCCCGCATCCGCAACTTCTCGATCGTCGCCCACATCGACCACGGGAAGACGACGCTGTCGGACCGCATCCTGCAGCGGTGCGGGGCCGTGTCCGCGCGCGAGATGAAGGAACAGATGCTCGATGACATGGAGCTCGAGCAGGAGCGGGGGATCACGATCAAGGCGCGCTCGGTCACGCTGCGCTACACGGCCAGGGACGGCCTCGAGTACACGCTGAACCTGATCGACACGCCGGGGCACGTGGACTTCTCCTACGAGGTGTCCCGCTCCCTCGCCGCCTGCGAGGGCGCCGTGCTCGTCGTCGACGCCACGCAGGGGGTCGAGGCGCAGACGCTCGCCAACGCGTACCTCGCGATTCACAACAATCTCGTCATCGTGCCGGTCATCAACAAGATCGACCTGCCCTCAGCGGAGCCGGAGAGGGCGCGCGAGCAGATCGAGCAGGTCGTCGGCATCCCCGCGGACGACGCCATCCTCACCTCCGCCAAGCAGGGCATCGGCATCGACGAGCTCCTCGAGCGCATCGTGAAGGACGTGCCGCCTCCGAAGGGCGACCCCGACGCGCCTCTCAAGGCGCTGCTCTTCGACTCCTGGTACGACCCCTATCGCGGCGTGACCTCACTGGTCCGGATCATGGACGGGAGGTTGCAGCCGCGCATGAAGATCCGCGCGATCGGCACCGGCCTCGAAGCGGAAGTCGAGGACGTCGGCGTCTTCCGGCCGGAGCGCGACGTCGTCCCCGAGCTGTCGGTCGGAGAGGTCGGGTCCTTCTGGGCGAACATCAAGGACCTCCACTGGACGCGCATCGGCGACACCATCACGGAGGTGCACCGGCCGACGGCGGAGCCTCTGCCCGGATTCGCCGAGGCCAAGCCGATGGTCTTCGCGGGCCTCTTCCCGACCAACGCGGACGACTACGGCAACCTGCGCGACGCGATGGACAAGCTCCGGCTGAACGACGCCTCGTTTACCTTCGAGCCGGAGAACTCGACGGCACTCGGCTTCGGTTTCCGCTGCGGGTTTCTCGGGCTCCTCCACATGGAGATCGTCCAGGAGCGGCTCGAGCGGGAGTTCGACCTCGACCTGATCACGACGGCCCCGGGCGTGAGCTATCGGGTGACGACCACCGCGGGAGAGGTCATCGAAGTTTCGAACCCGAACCTCCTCCCGGCGCCCAACCACATCGAGAGGATGGAGGAGCCCTACATCTCCTCGACCATCATCACGCGCGACGATTTTCTCGGCGGCCTTTTGAAGCTGTCGGAAGAGCGGCGCGGCGTGCAGAAGTCCCTCGAGTACCTCTCCTCGAACCGCGTGGTGCTCACGTACGAGTTCCCCCTGAACGAGGTGGTCCTCGACTTCTACGACAAGCTGAAGTCGATCTCGAAGGGGTACGCCTCGTTCGACTACGAGTTCATCGGCTACCGCGAGGGAGACCTGGTCAAGCTCGACATCCTCGTCAACGGCGAGCCGGTGGACGCCCTTTCGCTCATCGTCCACCGGGAGGAAGCGATCCCCAAGGGGCGGGTCCTCGCCGCCAAGATGAAAGAAATCATCCCGCGACAGATGTTCGAGGTAGTGATCCAGGCAGCCATCGGAGCGAAGATCATCGCGCGGGAGACGGTTTCGGCGATCCGGAAGAACGTGCTCGCGAAGTGCTACGGCGGCGACATCACGCGCAAGAGAAAGCTGCTCGAGAAACAGAAGGAGGGCAAGAAGCGGATGAAGAGGGTCGGGCGGGTCGACATCCCGCAGGAGGCCTTCCTCGCCGTTCTGAAAGTCGAATGACCAAGCAAGACGCTCCCCGTCACTCCGCGAGCCGCGAGTGGTACGAGTCTCTCCTCGTCGCGGGAGTGTTCGTTCTCTTCGTGCGCACGTTCGTCGTTCAGACCTACCAGGTGCCCACCGGCTCGATGGAGAAGACGATCCTGGTCGGCGACCACCTCCTCGTCAACAAGTTCGCGTACGGGCCGCGATTGGCCGGGTTCGCGAAGCTCCTGCCTTATCGCGACGTGCACCGGGGTGACATCATCGT
>DASQJK010000354.1:0-21050 GCA_035631095.1 Thermoanaerobaculia bacterium | reverse complement strand
CGCCGCCATGCGGACGTCGTCGGAATGGCCTCGTTCCAGCTCCAGGCGGACACGGGACGCGGAGTGCTCCGCGAACGCGACCGCGTGATCTCGCTCGACACGGTCCGGGCGCAGATCGTCGAGGGCGCGGGGACTCCGATCTCCTGGGACACGGTCCTGATCGGGCATCCGGCCTGCCACCGCATCGGGATCACGCTCGAAGCGAACGGGAACCTCTACGACCTGAACGACGATCCGGAGTTCTTCAACCGGTTCCTGTCCGATTTCCAGCACGTGATGCTGGACCGGCGCGATCCGCGGCGCGCCGTCGCCGCGCTTCTGGGAGAGCTGCGCCACCGTCCGGCGTGGGTCGGCAGGGCGCTGTCGTTCTTCCTTCCCAAGCTCTGGAAAATGCGCCGGGACCTGCTCGCGTCGCGCGGCCGCGTCCACAAGCTCTCCTTCTTCGTGCAGAACTTCATGGATGCGACAGCGCTCGAGCCTGAGCGCATCCATGCGTGCTCCTTCATGGTGATGACCGGCAACGGCCCGATCTCCATGTGCGCGCACAACGCGCGGCGCGACGAGTTCATCCTCAAACCCGTCGCGCTCGCGACGGAAGCCGGCCCCGCGATCTGGAACCCCCTCTCCGGAAAGACGCTGCCCGTTCTTTCCGGCTCGCCTAATTCCGCCCACAATCGAGAAAGAGAGCTCGCATGAAAAAGAACGCCGCGTCCGCAGGGGTAGCCGCCTCCGCCATCCTCCTTCTCGCGCTCGGAGGATGCGCCGTCAACGTCCCGCCGCCGAAGACCGCCGCCGCGACGGCGGGCGCCGCCGCTCCGGATGACGCCGCTATCCAGAAGGGCTGGGCGGACGTCCTTTCGAAATACGTGGACGACTCCGGAAAGATCGATTTCATCTCCCTGTCGAAGGACCGGGCGGGGCTCGACGCCTACGTCGCCTGGATCGGGCGCGTGTCGCCGGCGAACACCACGGCAGCGTTTCCCACGAAGGACGCGCGCCTCGCGTACTACATCAACGCCTACAACGCGCTCGCCATGTACAACGTGCTCGAGTCGGGAATGCCGAAGGATCTGAACGCAGTGAAGGTCCGCTTCTTCTACCGGAACAAGCTCGGAATCGGCGGCGAGAAGATGTCGCTCTACGACCTCGAGAACAAGATCATCCGGCCGATGGGCGACCCGCGCGTGCACTTCGCGCTGAACTGCATGGTTCGAGGCTGCCCCCGTCTCCCGCGGGAGCCGTTCCGAGCCGACCAGCTCGAGCTCGAGCTGCAGGCGACCGCGCAGTATTTTTTGAACGAGCCGCGGAACGTCGAGATCCAGGCGGACAAGCAGACGGTCCGCTTTTCGCAGATCCTCCAGTTCTACACGGAAGACTTCCTGAAGAAGTCGCCGAGCCTGATCGCGTACGCGAACGGCTATCGGGAATCGAAGATCCCGGAGAGCTACAAGGTCGACTTCATTCCCTACGACTGGACCCTGAACCAGAAGTGACCCCCGGGCTCGCGAGCGTGCGGAACGCGCTGAGACGGCTGATCGGCGCCGTGCTCCTGCTGACCGCGGTGGGAAAGCTCCTCGACGTGGCCGGATTCGCGCGGGTGATCGGGACGTACCAGGTCTTTTCGGACCGGCTCCTTCTGCCGCTCGCGATCCTCGTTCCGGCTGCGGAGCTGCTCCTCGCGGTCTGGCTCTTCTCCGGTAGACGCCCCTTCGCGGCGGCGATGGTCGCGCTCGCGATGCACGTCGCGTACGCCGCCTGGTCCGCAGCGGCGGTGGAGCGGGGGCTGAAGCTTTCCAACTGCGGCTGCTTCGGAGTGTTTCTCCCGCGCGCGCTCGGGTGGTCGACCGTCGTCGAAGACCTCGTCATGGTGTTTCTCTGCGGCGGGCTCGCGGCGCTCTGCCGGCCTGCGCTCACCCGCCGCCTGGGTGCGGCCGCTTGCCTCTTCCTCGCAGGCGCTCTCGTTCGCGGCGAGGCGCCCCCCGACTCGGCCTTCGCCCCATGGTTCGTCTCACGAGGAGTCTCCGTCGAGATTGCGAGGTCCCCGGGGGGCCCGCCCTGGATCCGGGGGCGCGGAGAGATCCCGGCACCGGCGGCCAAAGTCGCAGCCGTGCTGTCCGACTTCCGCCGATACCGGGACCTCTTCGCTCCCGCGGTGAAGAAGGCGGACGTCCTCGAGTCCCATGCGGGCGGAGCGCGCGTCCATTTCGTGTGGCCGTACCCGTTTCCCTACTCGAACCGCGACGCCGTGGTCCGGTACGAGTCGGCGGAGGAGAACGGCGCCTGGCGCATCTCGTGGCGGGCGGACGCCCGGCCCGGAGATCCCGCGCAGGGCACGCGCATCGAAAGGGTGGAAGGCGAAACCCGCATCGAGCCGGCGGGACCGGAGGCGTGCCGCGTCACGTACACCTACTTCGGCGATCTCGGAGGGAAGTTTCCGGGCTGGGCGCAGGAAAAGGCATGGCGGGAGGAGCCGGTCCAGTACTTCCGCGCGATCCGCCGCCGGCTCGGACTTCCCGACCTTCCGGCGGCTGACAGGTGACGCGTGGGCAGTGACGGCAGCGCTCCGAGCTGCTTTCACTTGTTGCCTGACACCCGACTCCTCGCGCGGCTATAGTCCCCCCGCGTGGGATCCTCCTTCAACGTCGCCGATTTCGTCACCAAGCTCGCCGTCATCCTCTTCGCCATCTCGTTTCACGAGTCGGCGCATGCGTGGATGGCCTTGAAGTTCGGCGACTCGACGGCGAAGGATCTCGGCCGGATCAGCCTGAACCCGATTCGCCACATCGACCCATTCGGAAGCATCGTCCTGCCGATCCTCCTCTACTTCAGCTCGGGACTTCTCTTCGGCTACGCCAAGCCGACGCCGGTGCGGCTCGAGAGGACGAAGAACCCGCGCCTGGCGGACCTCGCCGTCTCGGCCGCCGGGCCGCTGTCGAACCTGCTCCTCGCGATCGTCGGCGTGATCGCGTTGATCGTGCTCCAGCGGCTCTCTCCCGGAGAGCGCGTGCGCGAGTCCGTGATGGGTCCCATCGTGCAGATCGCCGTCGCGTTCGTGAGCTTGAACGTCGGGCTCGGAGTGTTCAACCTCATTCCGATTCCGCCGCTCGACGGCAGCTGGGTGCTCGCCGCGCTGATCGGCGAGCCGGCGCGGGTCTTCTTTCAGCAGATCGGACGGTTCGGGTTCCTGATCCTGCTCGTCCTCTCTTACACGGGGATTCTGGGGAGGATGATGAACCCGGTCATGAACGTCATCTTCCGGCTGATCCGGGCGGCGCTGGCGTGAACGGAAACGAAGCGGAAAAGAGCCTGCCTCCCGTCGAGATCCCCGCCTTCTCCGGGCCGCTCGACCTTCTTCTCCATCTCATCCGCGTCAACGAGGTGTCGATCACGGACATCCCGATATCGGAGATCACCGAGCAGTACACAGCGTACCTCGACGCGATGCGGGAGCTCGACCTCGACGTCGCGTCCGACTACATCGCGCTCGCCGCCGAGCTCATCTACGTGAAGTCGAGGATGCTGCTGCCGCGCGCTCCCGGAGAGCCCGAAGAAGACCCGCGCTCGGACCTGGCGCGGCGGCTCCTCGAGTACGAGCGCTACAAGCAGGCCGCGGAGTCCTTCCACGAGATCGACTCCCTTCGAGCGGGGCTGTGGCCGCGGCCGCGCACCGAAGTGCCGAAGTCGGCCGAGGGAGAGACTCTGGAGGTCTCGCTCTTCGACCTGATCGACACGTTTCGCCGGGTCACCGACCGATACCGGCTCGCCCATCCGCCCGCGATGGAGATCCACCACCTCCGGTTCTCCGTCGGGGAGAAAATGCTCGAGCTCGTCGACAGGCTCGAGCGATCGGGAGGGCCGCTCCCGCTCCTCGAATTCCTCGGCACGATGCGCTATCGCGCGGAGGCCGTGACCTCGTTCCTCGCCACTCTCGAGCTCATCCGGCTGGGTGTCGTCCGCGTCTTCCAGGCGGCGCACTTCGGGGAGATCCACGCCACCCGCACCGACGCCGCTTTCTCTCCGGATCAGGTGCGCGATACTTACCGATAGGAACCAGGAGCCAACCCGCATGTCGGAAATCACGGAAGAACCCCGGCCGGTCGCGATGCCGACCGCCGCCGCAGGGCAGGGGGGAGGAGACGCGGGGGAGCCCGGCGCGCCGGCGGCCGAGCCGGAAGCCCCTCCCCGGCCGCGTGAGACCCGCGCCGCGAAGATCCGCGACGCCGTGGAGGCGCTTCTCTTCTCGTCGCCGCGCCCCGTGGGGGAGCGCGACCTCGCCAACGTGCTCGAAGCGACACCGCAAGCCGTTCGCGAAGCCCTGGAAAGCCTCGCCGCGGAAGCCGACGTGCCGGGCCGCGGAGTTCGCCTCGAGCAGGTCGGCGGCGGATGGCGCTACGTCACGCGGCCCGAGTTCGATTCGCTGCTGCGCAAGTACCACGACGTCACGGAGCGCAGCCGGCTCTCTCTCGCGGCCCTCGAGACTCTCGCGATCATCGCCTACCGGCAGCCGATTACGCTGCCCGAAGTCCAGGAGATCCGCGGAGTGAATTCCTCCTCCGTGCTGAAGACCCTTTTCGAGAAGAAGCTCATCACCACCGCCGGCAAGAAAGCCGTCGTGGGCACACCCTTCCTCTACCGCACCACTCCCGACTTTCTCGTGCGGTTCGGATTGAATGAGCTCGAGGAGCTGCCGAAGCCCGAGGAGATCGAAGAGGATCTCGCCGCCACGCTTCCAGACGAATCGGCGTCGGCGCTCCCCCCGCGAGGGCCTCGCGAGCAGATGGAAGCCGCTCCGCCCGATGAGGAAGAGGAAGAGGAAGAGGACGACGACGAGGAATCCAAGGAGGCCACCGAGGGAGCCGAACCGGACTTCGAGGATGACGACGAGTTCGAAGAGGAGGACGAGTTCGACGAAGACGACGAAGACCTTCTCGAAGACGACGATGAAGACGACGATGACGACGACGAGGAGGTCGTGAAGAAGAAGAAGAAGTAGGGAATCGACCTTCTCACGACGCCGATGGCTCCGATCCGACTTCAGAAGCTCCTCTCCCGCGCGGGCCTCGCCTCGCGCCGCGAAGCCGAGGAGTGGATCCGCGCGGGCCGTGTGCAGGTCAACGGGCGCGTTGCCACGATCGGAGAGAGCGCGGACCCGGAGTCCGACGCCGTCCGCGTCGACGGCAAGCGCGTGCGGCCTCCCGCCGCCGAAAAGGTCTACCTGCTCCTGAACAAGCCGAAGGGGTACGTCACCACCATGTCCGACCCGGAGAAGCGGGACACGGTCATGGACCTGATTCCCGGCACGCTGCGGGCGGGCGTTCGTCCGGTGGGGCGGCTCGACGTCCAGACGGAGGGCCTGCTCCTTCTGACCGACGACGGCGACCTCGCGCGCGACGTCACGCATCCGTCGATGGGTTGCCCCAAGGAGTACCGCGTCAAAGTCTCGGGCGTCCCGCCCGAGTCCGACCTCGATCGCCTGCGGCGCGGGATCACTCTCGACGGTCGTTCGACGCGCTCCTGCGAGATCCAGAGGACCCGCACGACCGGAGGGCGCGGCGAAGGCAACGCGTGGTTCACGGTGACGCTGCGTGAGGGAAAGAGCCGCCAGATCCGCCGCATGTTCGAGGCCATCGGGCACCAGGTCTCCAAGTTGAAACGCGTGGCGATCGGACCGATCCGTGACGAACGTCTGAGGCCGGGAGAGACGCGGCGGCTGACGGCCGAGGAAGTGGCCGCGCTCCGCGCATCCTTGAAGCCGTCGGCGCGGCCGATCCCGGCCGCTTCGCCTCGCGTGCCGGGCAGACCCGTTCGGCGCCCCGCCAGGCCCCGTTGAGCGCATCCCCCCTCGTCGTAGCGATCGACGGGCCGTCGGGCGCCGGCAAGTCCACCGTTGCGCGGGCGCTCGCCGACCGGCTCGGCGTCCCCTACATCGACACCGGCGCGATGTACCGCGCGGTCGGGCTCGCCGTCCGCAGCGCCGGGCACGCGCTGCCCCTGGAGCATCCGGACGCAGTGGCCGCGATCGCCGATTCCCTCCGGGTGGAGCTCGTCCCGGACCCCCGAGGCGCCCGCGTCCTGCTCGACGATCAGGACGTCACGGAGAAGATCCGCGAGCCCGAGATCTCCCTGTATGCGTCCGCCGTCTCCGCCATACCGGGAGTCCGACGGCGCCTCGTCTCCGAGCAGCAGCGGCTCGGCCGGCTGCGCGGGGGCGTGATGGAAGGCCGCGACATCGGCACGCGTGTGTTTCCGGACGCTCCCTTCAAGTTCTTCCTCACGGCCCCGCCCGCGGTACGGGCGCTGCGGCGAGCCCTCGAGCTGGCCCGCCGGGGGCGGCCCGAGCCCTATGAAAAGGTGCTTTCCGAGATGGAGACGCGCGACCGGGACGACGCGACCCGGGCGGACTCGCCGCTGACGCTCGACGACCGCTACATCCTGGTGGACACGGACGGGCTGAGCCCCGAAGGCGTGGTCGAACAGCTGGCCCGGCGGATCGCCGCGGGACCCCCGGCTCCTCCCCCCGCGGGTTGACGGGGCTCGCGGGCCCAAAGTAGACTATATTTTTGCATCTCAAATACTTATGAGAGGGGACTCTCCTTCCGATGAAGGCTGAAAACGACAAAGGAGGTCGGGAAACCGAGTCGATGGAAATGGATCAGGAAATGTCGCCCCAGGAATACGAGCACCTCCTGGCTCAGTACGAAAACTCGTTCAAGAATCTGCAGGAGGGTCAGATCATCCGGGGCCGCGTCCTGACCGTCACGCCATCCGAAGTGATCGTCGACATCGGCTACAAGTCCGAGGGGATGATCCCGGTTTCCGAGTTCACCGATTTCTCCGGCAACGTCATGGTCAAGCCCGGAGACGCGGTGGACGTCCTGCTCGAGCGCACCGAAGACCAGAACGGCTACGTCGTCCTGTCGAAGGACAAGGCCGAGAAGATGAAGGTGTGGGACGAGGTCGAGAAGTCGTACCGTTCGGGTTCGACCGTCCGCGGGCGCGTGATCGACCGCATCAAGGGCGGCCTCGCCGTGGACATCGGGGTGAAGGCGTTCCTTCCCGGCTCCCTGGTCGACGTGAAGCCCGTCAAGAACCTCGAATCTCTTCGGGGCAAGGACCTCGACTTCAAGGTCATTTCCGTCGACAAGAAGCGCGGCAACATCGTGCTGTCGCGCAAGGCCGTCGTCGAAGTCGAGCAGGAAGCCAAGAAGAAAGAGACCCTGCAGCTGCTCGAAGAGGGCCGAGTCCTCCGCGGCATGGTCAAGAACCTGACCGACTACGGGGCGTTCGTCGACCTGGGCGGCCTTGACGGGCTTCTCCACGTCACCGACATGTCCTGGGGCCGAGTGAACCATCCGTCGGACCTCGTCAAGGTGGGCGACGAGATCGACGTCGTCGTTCTCAAGTTCGACCGGGAGACCGAGCGCGTCTCTCTCGGGACCAAGCAGCTCACGGAAGATCCCTGGAGCCACGTCCCCGAGCGCTATCCGACCGGCTCGCGGGTGACCGGTCGCGTCACGAACGTGACGGACTACGGCGCCTTCGTCGAGCTCGAAGAGGGCGTCGAAGGTCTCGTCCACGTCTCCGAGATGTCGTGGTCGAAGAAGGTCAAGAACCCCTCGAAGGTCGTGTCGCCCGGCGACACCGTCGAGGCGATCGTTTCCGACGTCAACCGCGATGCCCGCCGCATCTCGCTCTCGCTCAAGGACACGCTCCCGGATCCCTGGGAGAGCGTCGTCGAGAAGTACGCGATCGGAAGCCACGTCAGCGGCAAGGTCCGCAACCTGACCGACTTCGGCGCGTTCGTCGAGATCGAAGAGGGTGTCGACGGGCTCGTCCACGTCTCGGACATGTCGTGGACGAAGCGCATCAAGCACCCCTCCGAAGTCCTGAAGAAGGGCGACGACGTCGAGGCGATCATCACGTCGATCGACCAGGAGAACCGCCGGATTTCGCTCTCGATCAAGGAATTCCAGCCCAACGACTGGCAGACCTTCAAGGAGAAGTATCAGGCCGGAGACCTCGTCAACGGCGTGGTCACACGCGTGGCCGACTTCGGCGTGTTCGTGCAGATCGAGGGGCTCGTCGAGGGCCTGATGCACGTCTCCGAGACGCCGCTCGGACGCGGGGAGAAGCCCCAGGACCACTACAAAGAGGGGGACCCCGTTCGGGCGCGGATCCTTCGGATCGAAGACGCGGACATGAAGGTCGGCCTTTCCGGTCAGAACGTCGAGGGCGAAGCGGCCGAGGCCGCGGCGTCCGCCGGCGCCGTCCCGGACGCGGCGGCAGCCGGAACCCCGCAGCCGGCGGAAGCCGCGCCCGCGGAAACGGCAGAGGCAGAGGCGGACGCGCCGGCGGCGAAGAAGAAGCGCTCCCGCAAGAAAGCGGAAGACGTCGCTTCGAAGAGCTGAGCGCGCGATCCTGTGAACACGATCGTGGGTACTCGGGGTGCTTTCTGCGCGGCGGGAACCTCAACCCGCCGCGTCCTGCCGGCGGAGACAGGTTCATGACCAAAGCGGAGCTGATCGAGCGGGTCGCCGTCGCGACGGACGTGACGAAGAAGCAGGCCGAGGCGATCGTCGACACGGTGTTCGACGCTATCGTGCGGTCTCTCAAAGAGGGACAGAAGATCGAGCTGCGGGGCTTCGGCTCCTTCCGGCTTCGCGAACGCGGAGCCCGGATGGGGCGCAACCCGAAGACCGGCGTCAAGGTCTCCGTCCCCGCCAAGAAGATCCCGTATTTCAAGCCCGGCAAAGAGCTGAAAGAGCTGATCAACCGCTAGAGCCGGTCCGCTCGACCGATGCCGGACGTCCTGTTCGCACCCTGGCGCTACGAGTATCTGGTGGCTGACAAATCCGGAATCGAGTGTTTTCTCTGCGAGGCCGCGGCGTCGGAACAGGACGCCGAGACGCTGATCGTGCACCGCGGCCGGAAGGTGTTTGTCATCCTGAACCGTTATCCGTACACGAACGGGCACGTCATGGTCGCCCCGTACCGGCATGAAGCGCGGCTCTCCGAGTCCTCGGCGGAGACCCGCGGAGAGCTCGTCGAGACAGTGGCTCTGGCGGAGCGCATCCTGACCGAGGCCTACAAGACCGATGGACTGAACGTCGGACTGAACCTCGGCTCGGCGGCCGGGGCCGGGGTGGCGGACCATTACCACGTGCATCTCGTCCCGCGATGGAAAGGGGACACGAACTTCATGACGGTCGCCGGAGACGTCCGGGTGGTGCCCGAGGAGCCGGGCCAGACGCTCGCGCGCCTGCGGCCGCTCTTCGCACGAGAGGGGAAATGAGCTCGAGAGCGGCGGAGGACGTCCGGCGCCGCTGGATCGCCGTCGCGCTGGCGTGGCTCTTTCCCGGGCTCGGGCACTTCTACCTGGGTCGCCGCCGCAGCGCGCTCGTCTATGCGCTGGTAGTCACCGTGACGTTCGTCCTCGGTCTCTCGTTCCAGGGGCGGCTGTACTCGATCGAATCCGGCCAGCCGCTCTCGATCCTCGCCACGTTCGCGGTCGCGGGAACCGGTCTCCTGAACCTCGCCGCACGAGTGCTCTCGGACAATCCCGGCGGCGCGGTGCTCTCCGTGACATACGAATACGGGTGCGCCTATCTACTGACCTCCGGCCTCATGAACCTGCTCCTGATGCTGGACGCGTGGGACATCGCCGTGGGCCGCAAGTCATGACCCCGATCGCCGCGCTCCTGCCCGTCGACCACTTCCTGATCATGACGGTGTACGCCCTGCTCGTTTCGATCTTCTTCGCCTTCCTGTGGCGAAACGAGCGCCGCGAGCGCCTCATCCTCTTCGGCAAGATCTTCGCGGCGCTCGTCGTCGGCGGCCTCGCGGTCGCCTGGCTGATGTACCCGTTCCCCTCGTAGCCTCCAGGCATGTGCGGCATCGTCGGATGGGCCGGCCGCGAGCCGGTTGAGCCGTCCGTCCTCGACCGTGCGCTCGAGAGCCTCAACCGGCGGGGGCCCGACGGCAGCGGGCGCTGGGTGTCTCCCGGCGGCTTCGTCAGCCTGGGCCACCGCCGCCTCGCGATCCTCGATACCTCCATCCGTGGAGAGGAGCCGTCCGTCGCTCCCGACGGCCGCTCCGCCTTCATCCACAACGGCGAGATCTACAACTTCCGCGAGCTGAGGCGGGGCCTGGAGGCGAAGGGAGAGAGGTTCGTTTCGGAGAGCGACGGGGAAGTCGCGCACCGCCTTCTTCGCGAGGAACACCAGGGCGCCGGCGGTCTGACAGCGCTCGAAGGGATGTTCGCGCTGGCGCTCTGGGACGGGAAGCCCCGCCGGCTCCTGCTCGCGCGCGACCGGCTGGGCATCAAACCGCTCTACTACGCCGTGACGTCCCGAGGACTCGCGTTCGCTTCCGAGCCGCGGGCGCTCCTCGAGTTCCCCGGCATCTCGGCACGGTGCGACCCGGACGCACTCTCCGATTTCCTCTCCTACGGTTACGTTCCGCTGGACCGGTCGCTCTTCGCGGGAATCCGGAAGCTCCCTCCGGCGCACCGGCTGTTGTTCGACCCGGCGACGGGGGAAGCCGCGATCTCGCGGTACTGGGCCCTCGAGCGCCGGGGCACACGGGACGATCGAGAGGAGCTTCGCGGGCGAATCGACGATGCGGTACGGTCGCACCTCGTCTCCGACGTACCTCTCGGCGCGTTCCTTTCCGGCGGCCTCGACTCGACCACGGTCGTGGCGCGGGCCGCGCAGGAACGGCCGTCGCTTCCCACCTTCACACTCGCGTATCGCGACGGGGACCGGAGCGACCTCGAGTTTTCACGCGTAGCCGCAGGCGCACTGGGAACGCGTCACCGCGAACAGATCGTGGAGATGGAGGACCTGCCGCACGCGCTCGCGCACGCTGCGGAGGCCTATGACGAGCCGCTCTACGACTCGAGCGCGCTCGCGGTGGCATCCGTCGCCGCGCTCGCGAAGCGCGAGGTGAAGGTGGTGCTGACGGGCGACGGCGGAGACGAGATCTTCGGCGGCTACGGCTGGGACGAGACGGTGATGCGCTACGAGGCGATGCGCGGCGGCTTCGGCCCGGCAGGCCGCGGTTTCCTTTCGGGGATACACCGGTTTCTCGCCTCCCCGCTGTCAAGCCGGCCGGCGGCGGCGCGGTTGGCAGGTACCGCGCGGCTGCTGGCCCCGGACTTCGTCGACCGCTACTTTCCCGTGCGGGGCTTCTTCTCGGCGGCCGAGCAGCGGCGCGTCCTCGGGAGGCCCGTCGGAGATCCCGCCTGGCTCTTCCGGAAGTTCGACCGTCCGGACCTGCCCCTCGCGCACCGTCTTCTCTACCTCGACCTCCACACGTATCTTCCCGACAACGGGCTCATGCAAGTCGACCGCTCGACGATGGCGGTCGGACTCGAAGCGCGCGTCCCTCTCCTCGACCGGCAGCTCGTCGAGTACGCCTTCTCCCTCCCGCCCGACCGCCTTCTCGTTCCCGGCCGGACAAAGATCGCGTTCCGCGAAGCGATCGCGCCGTGGATTCCGGAGGCGATCCTCCACCGCCCGAAGTCGGGATTCTCGCCGCCTTTCAAGAAATGGGTCGGAGGCGAAAACCGCAAAGCGGCCTTCCGCTACCTCGAAGCCGGAGACCTCGCCGCGGACGGCGTGATCCGCCCGAAGGAAGTCCGCCGGCTGGTAGCGCGCGGGACACAGCGCCGCAACAACAAGGTCTGGCTGCTGCTCAATCTCGAAGCGTGGTACCGGAGGTGGATCAGGGGAAAGAAAGTCCGTAGTCCGTAGTCGGTAGTCGGTAGTCGGTAGTCGGTAGTCCGTAGTTGGAAAACCCCACCACGGACCACGGACCCGGGGCAAGATCCGTTGACCTACGCCGATACGGGCTTCTTCGGGAACATGACCAGCAGGAGCGTCGCGACCGGCCCCAACAGGAGGGACAGCAGGAACCAGTTCAGGCCGCTGCGGTTTTTTCCCTGGGCGAGGCCCCCGTTGATGAGGGCGAGAGTTCCCCAACCGACGACGAACTCCCGCGACGGAGAAGGCATGGGGAAATCCTCCGGTACGCGGATTCTACCCGCCCCCTTTGCTACTCTGGACCGTCTTGAACCTGCTCGTCTCTTCCGGGGAAGCCTCCGGGGACATCTATGCCTCGCGCCTCGTCCGCGCGCTCGCCGCCCGGCGCCCCGACGCCCATTTCTTCGGGATGGGAGGCCCGCGGCTCGAGGCCGCCGGAGTCGACAGGCTCGCCGCTTCGGAGGCAATTTCCGTCGTGGGGATTTTCGAAGTTTTCGGAAAGCTGCCCGCGGTTTTCCGCTCGCTCGCGGCCCTCGCGAAGGGAGCTTCTGCCCGGCGGGCGGATGCGGCGGTCCTCATCGACTTTCCGGATTTCCACGCGCTGCTGGCGCGCCGGCTCGTGCGCGGGGGCATTCCGATCGTGTACTACGTGAGCCCGCAGGTCTGGGCGTGGCGCCGGGGCCGCGCGCGCACGATCGCCGCGCGGGCACTCCGGATCGTGACGCTCTTTCCGTTCGAAGCGGAGATCTACCGCGCGCTCGGAGCCGACGCAGTCTGCGCCGGACATCCGCTCGTCGATGACGTGCGGGAGGGGCTCGCGCGCCCGTCGCCGCTTCCCCCGAAGACCCGCCGCAGGCTCGTCCTTCTTCCCGGAAGCCGGCGCGGCGAGATCGCGAGGCACTGGGCCCTCATGCTCGAGGCTGCCGGACGGCTCGCGAGCCGCTTCGACCTCGAGGTCGTCGCGGTGCGCGCACCCGGCCTGCCCGACTCGCTCTTTGCGGGAGCGTTACAGCGCGGCGTCCGGATCGTCGATCAGGGGCTCCATCCGGTGCTCGCGAGCGCGGACCTCGCGTTCGTCGCTTCCGGGACGGCCACGCTCGAAGCGGCACTCTGCGGGTCGCCGATGGTGGTGATCTACCGCACCTCGGCGGCGAGCGCGGCGGTCGGGCGGCTCCTCATCCGGGTGCCGTGGATCTCGCTCGTCAACCTCGTCGCCGACGAAGAAGTCGTCCCGGAGCTGATCCAGGAGCACGCCACCGCCCGACGGCTCGAGTCCGAGGGCGAGCGGATCCTCGCGTCCGACAGCATCTCTGGGGAGATGCGGAGGCGGCTCGCGGAAGTCGCGGCGAGGCTCGGCCCTCCGGGCGCGAGCGAGCGCGCCGCCGACGCCGTGCTCGAAGCCATCGAGCGGCGAATGCCCGCGGCGAAGCGCGCCTCGGAGAGCGCGGCTCGATGAAGCCTCTCCGGCGGCTCCTCCTCGCCTTCGCGAAGTACCGCCTCCGCGCCGCGCTGGCGCTCCTCGCGATGGTCGTCGTTTCGGTCTCGACCGTGGCGATGCTCTTCCTTCTCGCGAAAGTGATCGACGACACCCTCGGGCCCGGGGCCTCCGGAAGGCTCATGGGGCAGGGGACGGGGCCGGCGGCCGGCGCACGCGGCACGCTTCTGAAGATGCTGGAGGGAATCTACGGCACCGCCCGCGCGGCGGCCGAAGCTCGCGGCGTGCCGATCCGGCTCGCCGTTCCCCTCCTGATGCTGCTCTCGCTCATCTCGAAGAACGTGTTCTCGTACCTCTCGGAGTTCGAGCTGAACGGCATCGGCGTCGCCATGGTTCGCGACCTCCGCCGCCAGGCCTACGAAAAGCTCCTCCGGCAGTCCACCAGCTTCTATACCCGCACCCCTTCCGGCGATCTCATGAGCCGCATGCTGTCCGACGTCGAGCAGATCCAGACCGCGTTCGGCCACCAGCTCGCGGACCTCGTCCAGGGATTTCTGACCCTGATCCTCCTTCTCGTCTACGTCTTTTCGATCAACGCGCGGCTCGCCACGGTCGTCTTCCTGCTGACGCCCGTCATCCTGTTGCCGATCGCGACGAACACGAGGCGGCTCGGACGAGCGGCGAGTCTCGCGAGGCAGCGCATCGGCGAGCTCGGGAACATCCTCTCGGAAACGATCCGCGGCAACCGCGTCATCAAGACGTACGCGATGGAAGGGTTCGAGGCCAGGCGTTTCGAAGAGGCCAACCAGGACTACTTCCGCGTGAACCGGCGCACGGTGCGCATCCAGGCCCGCAACGCGCCGTTCATGGAGATCCTGGGCGGCATCGCGCTTTCGGCGCTCTTCGTTTACGCCGCGTCCGAGATCCACGCGGGCCGGATGCAGATCGGAGAGCTCTTCTCGTTCCTCTTCGCGCTGATGATGATGTACAAGCCGCTGAAGGACGTCACGCGGATCAACATGGCGGTCCAGATCGCCCTTTCGTCCGCCGCGCGCGTGTTCGAGCTGGTGGACTCGCAAAGCGAGATCGTCGAGAAACCGGGCGCGCGCGATCTCGCGCCGTTCTCCGATGCGATCCGGTACGAGGGCGTGCGCTTCGGGTACGGCGGCGAGACCGTCCTGCAGGGGATCGACGTGACGATCCGGCGAGGCGAGACCGTCGCGCTCGTCGGCCCTTCGGGCGGGGGAAAGACGACGCTCGCGAACCTCCTTCCCAGGCTCTACGACCCGACGGCGGGACGCATTACGTTCGACGGCGTCGACCTGCGCGACGCCACCCTCGCGTCGCTGCGGGGCCAGGTCTCGCTCGTCACGCAGGACACGATCCTCTTCGACTCCTCGGCGCGCTCCAACATTGCCTACGGGCAGAGCGCGCCGGCGCAGGAGAGGGTCGAGACTGCCGCGAGAGCCGCGTACGCGCACGAGTTCATCGAGAAGCTGCCGGAGGGCTACGACACCCGCGTCGGAGAAAACGCCGCGCGCCTTTCCGGCGGCCAGAAGCAGCGGCTGGCGATCGCCCGCGCGATCTACAAGGACGCTCCCATCCTGGTCCTCGACGAGGCCACCTCTCAGCTCGACACGGAGTCGGAGGCGCTCGTCGCCCGCGCTCTCGCGAACCTGATGCGCGGCCGCACGACGCTCGTGATCGCGCACCGCCTTTCGACGGTCCGGCGCGCCGACCGCATCCTCGTGATGGACGCGGGCCGCATCGTCGAATCGGGCACGCACCAGGAGCTCTTGACTCGACACGGGCTCTACCGCAGGCTCCACGAAATGCAGTACTTCCTGGAGCCGGCGGCGGCCGGCTCCGAGCCCCTCCCGGCGGCGTCTGCCACCCGAACGAACGGCTGAACGCGAACGGTTGACCAATGATCCGCAGCATGACGGGGTACGGGAGGGCGAGCGGGCCGGTCGGGGACGGGGCGACCGCGGAAGTCTGGGCCCGCAGCGTCAACCACCGGTTCCTCGACCTGACGGTGAAGCTGCGGGAGACGGAAGCCGTGCTCGAGCCGGTGATCCGGAAAGCATTCTCGAGCCGCGTCTCTCGCGGCAAAGTCGAGATTGCGGTGCGCCTGCGCCGCGAAGCGGGCGCGCGCGACGACGTGACCGTGGACGAGACGCTTCTCGCCGCCGTCGTCGAGCGGATGCGCGAGGTCGCGCGGCGGCTGGACGTCGCCGGGCGGCTGGAGGCACGGGACCTCCTCGCGATCCCGGGTGCTCTGTCCGTCGAAGGAACGGCCTCCGAGCTTTCCGCGGAAGAGGTCGCCGCGGTCGAGAAGATCGCTTCGGAAGCCGCGAGCGCGCTCGTCGCGATGCGAGAGGTCGAAGGACGTGAAGTCGCGGGGGAGCTCGGCCGGATGGTCGAGTTCCTGCGGAAAAAGACCGGAGAGCTCGCCGCGAGGCGCGAGGAGATGTCGGCGCGCCTGCTGAAGAGTCTCAAGGACCGGCTCGTGGCGCTCGCGCCGACCGTGGCGTTCGATTCCGGCCGTCTCGAACAGGAAGCCGCGATCGCGGTCGACCGGTCGGACGTTGCGGAGGAGCTGCAGCGCCTGGAGGGTCACCTCGTGCAGTTCGCGGAGCTTCTCGAGTCCACGACCCCCGTAGGGAAGAAGCTCGAGTTCCTGTCGCAGGAGATTCTCCGCGAGCTCAACACGCTCGGATCGAAGGCGAAGGACCTGCAGCTCGTGCGGGACGTCCTCGACATGAAGTCCGAGACGGAGAAGCTCCGGGAGCAGGTCCAGAACGTCGAATGAGCGAGGCGCCGAGGGGAGACCTCTTCATCGTGTCCTCACCGTCCGGAGGAGGGAAGACGACGCTCATCCGCCGCCTCCTCGTCGATCCGCCCGGAGCCCCGCTGCACTTCTCGGTTTCGCATACGACCCGGCCGATGCGGGCGGGGGAGACGGAGGGGCGGGAGTATCACTTCGTCACGCTTCCGGAATTCCAGAAGATGGTCGGCCGCGAGGAGTTCCTGGAGCACAACGAGGTCCACGACAACTTCTACGGCACGTCCAAGGCCGAGGTCCTGCCGCGCCTTTCCGCCGGAGAGGACGTCGTCCTCGACATCGACGTGAAGGGCGCGCGGGACCTGCGGAAGGTCTATCCGGATGCCGTGATGGTCTTCATCGTGCCGTCCTCGCAGCCGGAGCTCCAGAGGAGGCTCCTCCTGCGCGGCCTGGACGACGAAGAGGTGATCCGGAAACGGCTCATCAGCGCCGCCAAGGAGATCCAGGAAGCCTCGGAGTATGAGTACGTTATCGTAAATGACGACCTCGATCGAGCCACTCTTGAGCTACAATCCATCGTTCGGGCGAGGCGTCTCACGCCGGCCCGTCAGGCAATGCGCCTGGAGCGCATCCGCAAGGAATTTCGTTAGGAGAGAGGTTCATTCGATGATCCAGAACATGCCCGAAGGGGTCGACAGCAAGTTCCGCCTGGTCCTCCTCATTGCCCGCCGCGCCGAGCAGCTCATGCGCGGCGCCCGCCCGAAGCTCGAGGCGGACCGGCCGATGAAGCCGACCCGGCTCGCCGCCGAGGAGTTCGAGGACGACCGGATCCGGTGGGATTACGGCGCCGAAGGGGGCGTGCTCGAGGATGCCGACGCGGACGGCCAGGAGAATGCCGAAGGCGAATCGGAAGTCGCGGAGGAAGAAGCCACCGTCTAACGGCGTGACGGCGGCGGGGCTCGCCGGGCCGCGCCGCTTGCCGCCGGCACCGCATGCCGACCACGCGGGCCCGCGTCGTCCTTGGGGTCTCGGGCGGCATAGCCGCCTACAAGGCCGCGGAGCTCTGCCGCGCCCTCGTTCAGGAGGGCTTCGAAGTCCAGCCCGTCCTGACGCGCGGCGCGAGGCAGTTCGTCTCACCCCTGACCTTCGCGGTGCTCTCGGGCAGGGAAGTCCCGACGGAGATCTGGGGCGACGGCAACCGGCCCGCCGTCGAGCACGTGCGGCTGGCTGACCGCACGGACCTCCTGATCGTCGCGCCGGCGACCGCCCACACCATCGGAAAGTTAGCGAACGGCCTCGCCGACGACTTCCTCAGCACCTACTTTCTCTCGCACCGCGGCCCCGTCCTCCTCGCGCCGGCGATGGAAACGGTCATGTGGGACCAGCCGTCGGTGCGCAGTAACCGGGACCGGCTGGCCGCGCGCGGGGTCCGGTTCGTGGGGCCCGGATCCGGGTTCCTCGCCTCGGGACACGAGGGGGTCGGCCGCATGGCTGAGCCGGCGGAGATCCTCGAGGCGGCGAAAGAGATCCTGTCGCGCCCGCGCGGCGACCTTGCCGGGCTGCGCCTCCTCGTCACCGCGGGTCCGACCCGGGAGCCCGTGGATCCCGTCCGCTTCGTCTCGAACCGCTCGAGCGGCCGGATGGGGTATGCCCTGGCCGAGGCGGCGCGGGACCGCGGTGCCGACGTGACCCTCCTCTCGGGCCCGACCGGTCTCCCGCGCCCCGAGGGGATGCGGTTCGTATCATTCGAAACTTCCTCCGAGCTTCACGCGAGGCTCCTCGAGCTCTTTCCGGATTGCGACGGGCTCGCGATGGCCGCCGCGGTCTCCGACTTCATTCCGGAAGAGCGGCGGGAGCGGCTTCATCGCAGCGACGGCGACGCGACGGTTCGCCTCGCGGCGGGCCGCGACGTGCTCGCTTCGTTGCGGCCGCTCCGGCGCGGGCAGACGGTGATCGCCTTCGCCGCCGAGACGGAGGATCTCGAGGAGAACGGGCGCAGGAAGATGGACGCCAAGGGCGCCGACCTCATCGTCGTCAACGACGTGGGGAGGCGGGACGCGGGTTTTGAGTCCCCGGACAACGAAGTCCTGATCGTCTCTCCCGGAGAGGAGCCGCGGAGGGTTTCCCTCCGCCCCAAGAGGGAGGTCGCGGACGCCATATGGGACGCCTTCGTGGCCGTGCGAGACCGGGCACGGGCCCGCGCGTGACGTTGAGGGAAGCAGACGCGGACGAGCTGGGCTTCTTCCGGGACCTGGGTGTCCGTGACCTCTTCGTCTCTCCATTGAAAGCCGGAACCGCAGCCGCGCCACCGCCCGCACTCGTCGTGCCGGGCACGTCCCGCGACCTTTCCGGGTTGAAGGCGTTCCTCGACGGGTGCATGCGCTGCAAGCTCGGACCGACGCGGACGAACATCGTGTTCGGACAGGGAAACCCGAAAGCCGAGCTCATGTTCGTGGGAGAGGCACCGGGTCGCGACGAGGACGAGCAGGGCCTCGCGTTCGTCGGCAGAGCGGGACAGCTCCTGACGAAGATCATCGAAGCGATCGGCATGACGCGCGACGACGTCTACATCGCGAACTGCGTGAAGTGCCGGCCGCCGAACAACCGCAACCCGGAACGCGACGAGATCGAGACCTGCCGCCCCTTCCTGGACGAGCAGATCCGCCTCGTCTCGCCGAAAGTCATCGTGACGCTGGGCACTTTCGCCGCTCAGGCGCTGCTCGGCACGGACGAGTCGATCTCGCGCCTGCGCGGCCGCTGGCAGACCGCGCGCGGAGTGCGGGTGATGCCCACGTTCCACCCCGCGTTCCTCCTGCGCTCGCCCGACCGCAAGAAGGACGTGTGGCACGACATGAAGCTGGTGCGCGACTACCTCACGTCGCCTCCGCTCGGCTGACGCCTCGCTGCGGCTCCCGCCGCGTGAGCCTCCTCCCTCCCTTCGGTCGGGAGACTACTCACGCGGCGAGCCGATGTTTCAGAGTGGCGGAACTTACGGGGTGATCGTGCTGAAGATCGGGAAGTGGCTGGCGGCGCCCATGAAGAAGAGCATCGGGACCGACAGCCAGGTGTTCGTCCTCGAGGCCAGGAAGGCGCGGCGGGCCCAGAGCGCCTGCTCCGCCGGAGCGGGCGCTCCCGTCGCCGCCGTCGCCCGTACCGCCGCGATGATCTTCTTCTGAAGCGGCCAGATGATCATCCAGACGTTCAGGAACATGATCGTGCCGAGCCCGCCTCCGATGAGGATGGAAAGCACTTTACTGCTCGAGCCCCAGGCCCGCCCGTAGTACGCGAGCACCCACGCCACCGCCGTCACCAGGATCGCGATCACGACGCCCAGCGCTCTCCCGTCCTTGAGCGCGCCGCCGCCGGCGGCCATGCGCAGGAGCATCGCTTCGACGACGAACGCGACTGCCCATCCGACGAGGAAGATCGCGAGGACCTTGTGGCCCGGCTTCTCCGTGTTGGCGATCAGGAAGTAGTAGAGAAAACCCGTCACCCAGGTCAGGACCGCGCCCCATCGGAACCAGAAGAGAGTGCGCGAGAGAAGGGGTGGGTTGACCTTCAGCTTCGTGGGCGCGTCGATCTCCTTCTGGAACTGCACGTTGACGAGGTTGAAGAAATACAGCATGCCGATCCAGGTGATTCCGCCCAGGAAATGGAGCCACCGCAGAAGAAACTGAAAGTTGGTCGGAAAATCTTGGGGCCAGCTCATGAACCCTCCTTGCGAATCGTCGAATCGTTATTTGAGCGGACCGAGAAGCGCCTCGGGCGTCATCGCCTGGTCGAGCTCTTCCTGGGTCACGATCTTTTTGTCGAGAAGCACCTGACGGACGCGAACTCCGCGGGCGACGGCATCCTTGAAGACCTCCGCGGCGCGGGCATAGCCGATCTTCGGCGTCAATGCGGTGACCACCGAGGGCGACTCCTCCAGGTAGTGCCGGCACTTGTCGGCGTTCGCGGTGATGCCGTCGACGCAGCGGGTGCGCACGACAGGCAGGAAGTTGACGAGGAGCTGCGGGCCCTTCGTGAGGTTGTACGCGAGAAGGGGCATCATCACGTTCAGCTCGAGCTGCCCGGCCGCGACCGCGAGCGTGTTCGCCGCATCCATCCCCTGGATCTGGAAGCAGAGCATGTTGAGCCCCTCGAGGAGCGAGGGATTTACCTTGCCCGGCATGATCGACGACCCGGGCTGGACGGCGGGAAGCCGGATCTCATCGAGGCCGGTCGAAGGGCCGGACGCGAGCAGGCGCAGGTCGTTGGCGATGCGGCCGAGCTCCACGGCGAGCGCTCGAAGCGACGCGGAGTAATCGCCGGCCGCCGCCCGGCTCTGCATCGCCTCGCGCGGATCCGGGGCAGGGACGTATTTCTCGCCCGTTTCCGCGGCGAGGCGGGAGATCGCGTCTTCGCGAAAGCCCGGCGGCGTGTTGAGGCCCGTCCCCGTCGCCGTTCCTCCGAGAGCGAGCTCCAGGAGGCCTTCGAGCGCCGCGTCAATCGCCCGCCGCCGGTGCGCGACCGCGGCGGAGAACGCGTGGAACTCCTGTCCGAGGGTGACGGGCACCGCATCCATGAGATGGGTGCGGCCCGACTTGACGACTCCGGCGAACTCGCCTCCCTTGCGCTCGAACGAAAGCGCCAGGCGGCCGACTTCTTCCGAGAGGGGGCGGCCCACCGCCACCGCCGCCATGTGGAGGGCGGTCGGGAAGGTGTCGTTGGTCGACTGGCCGAGGTTGACGTCGTCGTTGGGGTTCACGGCGCCGCGCTCCCCGCGTCCCTTGCCGAGGATCTCGGAGGCGCGCCCGGCGAGCATCTCGTTGACGTTCATGTGGAAGGACGTGCCCGCGCCCGCCTGGTAAACGTCCACGACGAACTGCTCCATGTGCCGGCCTTCGAGCACCTCCCGGCATGCCGCCACGATCGCGTCCACTTTTTCGGGGGACAGACGGCCGAGCTTTCCGTTCGTCTCCGCGCACGCCTTCTTGATCCGGACGTAGGCCCGCACCATCTCGGGGTGCGCGCGCTCCCCGGACACGGGGAAGTTCTCGACGGCGCGGGATGTCTGAGCGCCCCAGTA
>DASQJK010000353.1:0-4172 GCA_035631095.1 Thermoanaerobaculia bacterium | reverse complement strand
GGCTCGCGCGGATGCGCGCTCGACCGTGCGCCGAATCCCTCGCTCCGCGGAGCCGACCGCCGCGTGAGGCTCCTCCCTCCTTCGTCGGGAGACTCCTCACGCGGCGAGCTATTGGGAGAGTGCGGCGGACAAGCCAGGCTTACGGTGCGGAGCTAGGAACCTTGGCAGGAGGGCCGGCGACGCGCACCTGCGTTCCGTCGAGCAGCGAGTCGGGAGGACTGTCGATCACCGGGACGCCGGCGGGAAGCCCGGAGATGACCTCCACCTTGTTGCCGTAGTCCCTCCCGATCGAAACGGGGAGGAGCCGGGCGCGATTTCCGGAAGCGAGGATCGCGACGCGAGGTCCTTCCGCCCGAAAGAGGAGCGCGCTCACCGGAAGAAGGAGAGTTGGCGCGCCGCTCGACATCTTGATGTGAACCTTCACGGCGGCGCCGGGAAGGATCTCGCCGTTCTTGTTGTCCAGGTCGATCTCGACGAGCATCGTTCCGGTGGCTGGATCGATGGCGCCGGCGTTGCGGACGATCTGTCCCTCGAAAGGCCTGCCCGGGCGCTCGGCGATCTCGACTTCCACCGGCAGTCCCGGCGCTGCGGCGCTCGAGGCGGTCTGGGGAACGCCGACGAAGATGCGCAGCCGGTCGACGGTGGCAATGTGAAAGAGCTCGCGAGCGGGACCGCCGGAGCTGCCGACGTCCACGAGCTGGCCGACGTCCGTATTGCGCGCGGTGATCACTCCGTCGAACGGCGCCTCGATCCGCTCGAAGGACACCATCTGCTGGAGACGGCGGACGTTCGCCTCGGCCGACTGAGTCGAAGCGCGGCGGGCCGCGAACGTCTGCGCCGCGTTGTCGGCGTCCTGTTTGGACACGGAATCCGTCTTCGCAAGCTCGAGGTAGCGGTCCGTCGTGAGCCGCGCGAGCCGTTCGTTCGCCTGCGCTGAGGCGAGGTCCGCTTTGGCCGCCTGGAGCTGCTGCTCGATCTCCGGGGAATCGATCTCGGCGAGCAGCTGCCCCTTGCGGACGCGCGTCCCGATGTCCGCGTACCACTTGCGCAGATAGCCGGCGGTGCGCGCGTAGATCGGCGCGTCCGTGAACGCCTGCGCCGTTCCGGGCAGCAGCAGCTCCTGTCTCGCCGCGCCTCTCTCGGGGATGAATACGGAGACGAACGGCGCGGCGCTCGTCCGGGCGTCGTCGGCGAGAGCCGTCCGCGCGCGAACCCGGCTCACGATGCCGAACCCGGCGACGAGGAGCGCGGCGAGAGCGAACCCGAGGAGGACGACGCGCGTGCGTCCGCGGGAGCCCGACGTGGAGCGCACGGCAGCCTCAGGCATGGCGCTCCCGCGCGGCCGCTTCCCTCGACGCGCGTCGCCCGTGGAGCACGGCGAAAAACGCGGGCACGAAGAAGAGCGTCGCTACGGTGGCGAGGAGCAGGCCCCCGATGACGGCCCGGCCGAGCGGCGCATTCTGCTCTCCGCCCTCGCCGAACCCGAGCGCCATGGGCACCATGCCGATGATCATGGCGAGCGCGGTCATGAGCACGGGACGGAACCGCGTGAAGCCCGCGGCGAGAGCGGCGTCCAGCGCCGATTTGCCCTCCTGCATCTGCTCACGCGCGAAGCTGACGACCAGGATGCTGTTCGCCGTCGCCACGCCCATGCACATGATCGCGCCCGTGAGCGCCGGCACGCTCACGGTGGTCGAAAGGATGAAGAGCATCCACACGATGCCTGCAATCGCCGCCGGCAGGGCGGAAATGATGATGAAGGGATCGAGCCACGACTGGAAGTTCACGACGATCAGCAGGTAGACCAGGAGAATCGAAAAGGCGAGGCCGGCGAGAAGGCCGCGGAAGGAGGTCCGCATCGTCTCCGCCTGGCCGCGGACGATCACCTGCGAGCCCCGCGGAAGATCCTTTTCGGCCTCGGCCACGATCCGCGCCACCGGCCTCGACACGCTGCCGAGGTCCGTTCTGTCGACGGCGCCATAGATGTCGATCACGGGTTGCGCATTGTAGTGAGAGATGCTGCCGCTCTGAGCGCCGCGCGAGATCGTCGCGAGGTTGCCCATCGTCTGAGGGCTCCGCCCCGCCACGGAAACGGGGATGTTCTGAATGTCGGCGAGAGAGCTGATCCGGTACTGCGGCGCCTGGACCGCCACGCTGTAGCTCACTCCGCTCTTGGGGTCGAGCCAGTAGGTCGGAGACGTCTGGGAGCTTCCCGACAGCGCCACGAGCAGGTTGCCGGCGACGTCGCGCTGCGAGTAGCCGACTTCCTGCGCCCGGACACGGTCTACCGAGAGGTAGAGGCGGGGCGCGTCGAAGGGCTGCTGGATGCGCAGGTCGACGAGGCCCGGCACGTACCGGATCTTCTCCATCAGCTTTTCGGCGAATGCGTGGTTTGCGTCGATGTTCCGCCCGATGACCTGGACGTCGATCGGCGCCGGCAGCCCGAAGTTCAGGATCTGGCTGACCATGTCGACGGGCAGGAAGTAGAACGTCACCGCCGGGAATTCGCGCTTCAGCCGCGCGCGCAGCTGCTGGATGACCTGCTGGGTGGGGCGGTGGTTCTCCTTCAGCGAGAGGAGGACGTCGGCGTCCGCGGGACCGACAGGCGCCGAATTGCTGTAGGAGAGGTTCAACCCGCTGTACGGCACGCCGATGTTGTCGATGATCGTTTCGATCTGACCGGCGCCCACCGTCTCCCGGATCACGCGGTCGACCTGATCGCAGAGCCTGGCCGTCTCCTCGATCCGGGTTCCCGTGCGCCCGCGCAGGTGGAGCTTGATCTGGCCCGCGTCCACCGAGGGGAAGAAGTCTTCTCCCAGCCACGGGTAGAGCGCCACGACGGAGACGGCGCAGGCCGCCAGGAATAGAACGACGAACACCTGGCGCCGCGCGAGGGCGCCGGCGAGCACCCGGCGGTAGGACTCGCGCACCCGTTCGAACCTCCCTTCGAACGACTCCTGGAACCTCCCGAAGAAGCTCCGCCGCCGGTCGGGCGAATGGGCGTCCTGCTCGTGCGCCTTGAGGAGGTACTTCGCCATCGTGGGGACGAGGGTCCGCGAGAGGAAGTACGAGGCGAGCATCGCGAAGACGACCGCCTCGGCGAGAGGAACGAAAAGATAGCGGGCGACTCCGGTCAGGAAGAACATCGGCACGAACACGATGCAGATCGCGATCGTCGAGACGAACGCGGGCACCGCGATCTGGGCGGCGCCGTCCAGGATGGCCTGCTCGATCGGTTTGCCCTGCTCGAGGTTGCGGTTGATGTTCTCGATCTCGACGGTCGCGTCGTCGACGAGGATGCCGACGGCGAGCGCGAGGCCCCCGAGCGTCATGATGTTGATCGTCTCTCCCAGAGCGGACATCGCGAGGATCGAGCAGAGGATCGACAGAGGGATCGACACCGCGATGATCACCGTGCTGCGCCAGCTGCCGAGGAAGATCAGGATCATCAATCCCGTCAGGCACGCGGCGATGACCGCCTCCCGCACGACGCCGTTGATCGAAGCGCGGACGAAGATGGACTGGTCGTTCAGCGGAGTGATCTTCAGGTCGGACGTGAGGGTCGCCTGGATTTTCGGAAGCTCGCGGCGGACCCTCGAGATGATGTCGAGCGTGGAGGCGGCGCCGGTCTTGAGGATCGTGAGAAGCGAGGCGCGCTGCCCTTCGACCCGGACGATGTTGGTCTGGGGCGGGCTGCCGTCGCGGACCTGCGCGACATCCCGGATGAAAATCGTCGAACCGTTCACCGTCTTGATGGGGATCTGGTTCAGCCCCTCGACGGACGTCGGGCTGCTGTTCATCTCGACCGCGTACTCGTAGTTGCCGATCTTCGAAGTGCCCGCCGGCAGGACGAGGTTCTGGACGCTGATCGCGTTGACGACGTCGGCGGGCGCGAGGCCCTTCGCCTGGAGCGCGGCGAGGTCGAGATCCACCTGGATCTGGCGCTGCTTGCCGCCGTAGGGAAACGGAATCGCCGCGCCCTGCACCGTCGCCAGCTGGGTGCGGATGAAGTTATTGCCGGCGTCGAAGAGCTGCTGCTCGGAGAGTCCTCGTCCCGACAGCGCGAGCTGAAGGACGGGAACGCTCGAGGCGTTGTAAGTGATGATGAACGGGGGAGTGGTGCCCGGCGGCATCGACCGCACGGCCGACTGCGAGATCGCCGTGACCTGCGC
>DASQJK010000352.1:0-5143 GCA_035631095.1 Thermoanaerobaculia bacterium | reverse complement strand
GTGTCGTCCCGGACTGGCGCGAGCGGGAGGCGGACGGTCTCGCCAGACTTTTTCATGATCGAGAGGGCGCACTTCACCGGCCCGGGGCTCGACTCCCAGAAGTTCATCTCCATGAGCGGCAGCCACTTCGCCTGGAGCTTGCGCGCTTCGTCGAAGCGGCCCTCGAGCGCGGCCTTGACGAGCGCGCTCATTTCTTTCGGCGCCTCGTTCGACGCCACGGAGATCAGCCCTTTCGCTCCGAGAGCGATCAGCCCGAGAGCCGTCGCGTCGTCGCCCGAGAAGACGGCGAAATCCGGCGGCAGCAGAGTCATGAGTCGCGCGATCTTTCCGAAATTGCCCGACGCTTCCTTGAGGCCTGCCACCTTGGGGATCTCGACGAGCCTCAGGATCGTTTCGACGTCGAGGTCCGCCCCGGTTCGACCCGGCACGTTGTAGACGAGGATAGGCAGCGCCGTCGCGTCCGCGATCGCGGAGTAGTGGCGGAAGAGGCCCTCCGCGGTGGGCTTGTTGTACATGGGAGAGACCGACAGGATCCCGTCCGCTCCAGCGGCCTCCGCGTCGCGCGCCCAGAAGACGGCCTTGGCCGTGTGGTTGCCTCCGGCACCGGCGATCACGGGGACGCGGCTCCTCGCCGCGAGAACGACGGCCGCCGTCACCGCCTTGCGCTCGTCGCCCGAGAGCGTCGCGGATTCTCCCGTCGTCCCGCAAGGCACGAGGAAGTCGATCCCGGACGTGATCTGCCAGTCCACCAGGCGCTCGAGCGCGCCGAAGTCGATCCGTCCTCTCTCGTCGAACGGCGTCACGAGCGCCGTTCCGCATCCCTTCCAGTTGACCGGTCTCACCGAACCCTTCAAGACGCCTCCTTTTCGGTTTCCGCCAACAGGTCTCCGAGCTCGTAGACGCCGGAGCGCCCTGCGATTCTCTCTCCGGCCCACAACGCGCCGCGGGCAAACCCCGCGCGTCCGCGCGCGCGATGGATCAATTCGACCTCGTCCTCCGGGGATTCGAAGACGAGACGGTGCGTGCCCGGGATCGTGCCGGCCCGAACGCTCGATACCGGAACGCGCCGCCCCGTCTCGCGCTCCACGATCTCCGCGAGGCTTCGCGCAGTCCCCGAGGGTGCGTCGCGTTTCTGCTCGTGGTGCTCCTCGACGAGGTACGCGGCGTACCCCGCGCGGCCGTACAGCCGGGCCGCACGCTCGGCCGTCGAGAAGAAGTTCCGCACGCCGATCGAGAAGTTCGACGCATACACGAGGGCTCCGGAGCCGGAGAGAAAGGCCGCGCGGATCCGGGGAAGCTCGGGGGCCCAGCCGGTCGTCCCGCACACGGTCCGCGCTCCGCCTCCGGCGAGGCGAAGCAGGTTCTCGACGGCGGAAGACGGCGTCGTGAACTCGAAGACCACGTCGGCCTGCGCGAGCCGTTCGGGCGTGAGGCCCTGGGCGTGCTCGTTCTCTCGCGATCCGAGCGACCACACGACGTGGTGTCCCCGCCCTTGGGCGGCCTTCTCGATCTCCCCACCCATCTTCCCCGTGCCAACCACGCCCACCCTCATGCCGGCCGGCCCGCCGCCGAAACCCGGCTTCCCTGCTCGAAGAACGCGCGATGAAGCCGGCATACGACGCTCTCGAGGTCGGAGCCCTCCACCACGAAGGAAACGTTCCGGCGCGAAGCGCCCTGGGAGATCATGAGGATGTTGACGTCTTCGAGCACGCCGAAGATGCGCCCCGCGATTCCCGGCGTGAACTTCAGGTTCTGGCCGACGAGGCACACGATCGCGCGGTCGGTGGCCACCTCGACGCGCGCCATCTTCTCGAGCTCCCGCCGGACCTCTTTCATGCGGGACAGGTCGTCGACCGTGACCGAGACGGAGATCTCCGACGTCGTCACCATGTCCACCGCGGTGTCGTACTTCGCGAAGACCTCGAAGAGAGTCCTCAGGAAGCCCGACGCCATCAGCATGCGAGTCGTCACCACGTCTACCGTCGCGATGCCGCGCTTGCACGCGATCGAGCGCACCTCGTCTTCTCCCGGAGGGGCTGCCGGCAGGATGTCCGTTCCGCTGCGGTCCGGCCGCCGCGAGTTGCGGATCCGGACGGGGATCCCCTTCTCGATCGCGGGCGCGAGCGTCAGCGGGTGGAGCACGCGCGCGCCGAAGTACGCGAGCTCCGATGCCTCTTCGGCCGAGATCCGGTCGAGGACCCGGGCCTCCGGCACGATGCGGGGATCGGCCGTCATCATCCCGTCGACGTCCGTCCAGATCTCCACCCGCTCCGCGTCCAGGCACGCGCCGAAGATCGCCGCGCTGTAGTCCGATCCGCCCCGGCCGAGAACCGTGGTCTGGCCGCCCGGCGATCGCCCGACGAAGCCGCCGACGACGGGGACTCTGCCGGACCGGGCGACGGACCCCAGCCGCTCGCCCGCCCGCATCCGCGTCGCCTCGAAGTCCGGAGCGGCGCGGCCGAAGTGCTCGTCCGTCGCGAGCGCGTCGCGCGCGTCGACGCGCACCGCGGGGATTCCGGCCCGCAGGAGCACGCGCGCCACCACGACGGACGAGATCAACTCCCCCTGCGCGAGGAAGTGATCGCGCGCATCCGCCGGAACGGACTTCAAGACGGCGATCGCCTGCGCCATGGAGTCGAGCTCCGCAAAGAACGGCTCGATCTCCGCGGACGCCGCTCCGGAGTCGCCGGGATTGGCGTCGGAGACGATCGTGGAGGTGTCCTGCCGGAGTCGCGCGAGTATGCGGTGCGCCGCGGCGCCGTCACCGGCGACCGCGGCGTCGAGCGCCTCGACGAGGCGGTTCGTCGTCTTTCCCATCGCGGAGACCACCACGACCGGCTGTTCCGGGCGCGCGTGGGAAACCACTTCCGCAAGCCGCGCGAGGGCGGCGGCGTCTTCGACGGAAGTGCCGCCGAACTTCTGAATGATCAGTCGAGAAACCCTTTCGCGAGGAAGTACTCCGCGTTCAGGACGGAAGCTCCGGCGGCGCCGCGGATCGTATTGTGTCCGAGGGCCGTGAACTTCCAGTCGAAGATCCGGCACGGCTTGAGCGTTCCCACGACGGTGGACATCCCCGCGCCCGTGTCGACGTCCCGCCGCGGCTGAGGGCGCTGTGGCTCGGCGACGTACACGACCGGGTGCTCCGGCGCGGAGGGAAGCGCCCGCACGTCGTCTCCTCCGCGGAACTGCTCCCACGCGCCGACCACCTCGTCGAGCGACGCTTTGCGCTCGAGCTCGACCGAGACGGCCTCGGTGTGGCCGTCCTCGACCGGCACCCGGTACGTCATGGCAGAGACGGCGAACGAAGCGGGCCGGACGTCTCCATCGGCGAGCTCACCCAGGATCTTGCGCGTCTCCCGCTCGATCTTCGCCGCTTCTTCCGGAATGTCGGGGAGAACGTTTCCGAGGATGTCGAGGGAGGGCACGCCCGGATAACCCGCGCCGGACACAGCCTGCATCGTGGCCACGAAAAGTCGCCTCACGCCGAAGGCGGAATGGAGCGGCGCGATGGCGAGCGAAAGAACGATCGTCGAACAATTGGCGTTCGTCACGATCGCGCCGCTCCATCGTCGCTCCCGCCTCTGCCGATCGAGCAGCGCGATCGAAGCCGGGTTGATCTCTGGAATCAACAGCGGCACGTCCGCCTCCATGCGGAACGCCGACGCGTTGGAGAAGACGACCTGGCCCCGGCGGGCGCACTCGGGCTCGATCTCGCGGGCCGTGGCCGCGTCGAGCGCGGAAAAGACGATCCGGCAGGGAAGCTCCGCCGTCGACGGGGAAAGTGTCATGGACGCCACGTGCTCGGGAATCGCCGAGGGCAGCCGCCACCGCGCCGCTTCCGCGTACGGCCGCCCGGTCGAGCGTTCCGAAGCCGCGACGCACGTCAACTCGAACCAGGGATGGTGGGCGAGACGCTCGACGAAGCGCTGGCCCACCGTGCCGGTGGCTCCGAGGAGCCCGACGGGAACCTTCGAGTTCATCTCGAGCGCAGCATAGCGAGGTCCGGAGCGAAATGATTCTATGATTGAGAACCACCCGTGAGCTCGAGCGCCGACTCTTCCGGCCCACTCTGCCCGCAATGCCACCGGCGCATCGCCGCGTGGCGGCTCGACCACTGCGTTTACTGCGGAGCGGCTTTTCCGGCGGACTTCCGGGAGGGCTTTCCGGAACCGCCTGCCCTCAAATGGGTGGAGCGTCCGGGTCTTCCGGCGGACGCCGCGCG
This sequence comes from Thermoanaerobaculia bacterium, assembly GCA_035631095.1. GTDB lineage: Bacteria > Acidobacteriota > Thermoanaerobaculia > UBA5066 > Gp7-AA6 > JALYUA01. Next base: position 921 of record DASQJK010000352.1, on the reverse strand, counting down.
CCAGCTCGAGATGATGAAGGTGATTCCGCTCGAGAAAAAGGGCGGCTCGCCCGCGATGCTGTTGGGACTTCTCTCCGTGCCGGTGTTCGCCGTGCTCTTCTACCTGCTGTACCGGATCGTCGCGCGGTATTCCGCAGGGTCGGCGGTGCTCGTGCTCGTCGCCGGCGTGGGTTTCATCGGATATCTGTTCTGGAGTCTGCGGAAGAAATGAAGCAGGGCAGCCGGCGCGAGGGCGCCGTGCTGCCCTGCAAGAATCCGCTTACGCCTCGAAACGAGGTCAGACGACGCGGCGGCCCTGGATCAGCCGGATGATGAGGACCACGACGGCGATGACCAGCAGGATGTGGACGAAACCGCCGAGCGTGTAACCGGATACGAGGCCCAACAGCCACAGAATCAACAGGATGACGAAGATGGTCCAGAGCATGATGAATTCCCTCCTCGGTTCTCAAGTGGGCCACGCGCCTCACCTGGCGCGTCTGAGAGCGAAGGTCATGCCAAAGAAGAGGCGGCGGCCCGCGTGAACGTCGCCTTGAAAAACCCGGCCGAGCTCGCCTCCCGGCTCGAGCTCGCGGCGCCGCTGCGTCTTCTCCTCGTCGACCCGCCGCGGCCCCTCGAGAATCTCGCCCGAGACGTGCGCGGCGCTCCCGCGGAAACCGACGTCGGCGAGAGCCGGAAGATCCGCGCCGTAAAAGGCAGCTACGACGCGATCCTGCTCTGGCGCGAAGACCGGGTCGGATCCCAGGCCGTTTTCGAAACGCTGCTGAAGCGCCTCGAGCCGGCCGGCGTTTTCTGGACGGTCGTGGCTCTCAAGAAAGTGCAGGGGGTCGCGACGCCGGCGGCTCACCGGCTGGAGTTGTCCGATCTCGTGAAGGCGTTCTCACCGAGCGGGCTGAAGCAGGATCGGGAGGTGAGGGTGAC
>DASQJK010000351.1:0-3395 GCA_035631095.1 Thermoanaerobaculia bacterium | reverse complement strand
CGCTTGAACAGAATCGCCACCCGACCGGAAGAAATGGGAATTCTCCTCGGGCGTATCTACCTTCAGAACGTCCGACCACATTTTCGCGAACCGGCTGCGGACGGAATCCGGCTCGTCCGCGGGCCGGCCAGGCAGCGGGACTTCGTGTCCTTGCCCGGGAGCGACCAGCCCGAGAATCTCCGCGAGACCCGTCCGCTTCAGTTTTCCGGTCGGGCCCTTCGGAATCTCCGGGATGATCAGGATCTGGGTGGGAACTTTGTAACCGGCCAGGCGCGTCGCCACGAAGTCGCGAAGGTTTTTTTCAGTGGCCGAAATGTCCGGGCGCAAGACGACAGCGGCTGCGACGTCCTCACCCAGCGTGGGGTGAGGAACGCCAAAAGCCACGGCCTCGAAGACCGCGGGATGCGACAGGAGCACCTCGTCGATCTCCGACGGCGCGATCTTCTCGCCGCCGGAGTTGATGATGTCCTTCAGGCGGCCAGTCAGCGACAGGTAACCGTCGGGCGACAGGACTCCTTGATCACCCGTTCGAAACCAGTCCCCGGCAAGCGAAGATTCGTGCGCTGCGGCCTGGTTGTCGTAACCGCGAGTGACTGCGGGACCTCGGATGACGATTTCGCCGCGCTCCCCGGGCGCAGCCGGATCTCCGTCCCCGTTCAGGATGGCGACCTCCGGCCCGGCGGCCAATCCGACCGAGCCCGTCCTCCGCCGCCCCTCTGCCATGGGATTCGACGTGATCTGGGGGCACTCCGTCATTCCATACGCTTCGATGACCGGTGCTCCGAATTCACGCTCCAGTCCCGCTCGGACAGCCGCCGGCAGGAACGCCGCCGAAGACCGGATAAATCGGACGTCCCGGCGTTCGAGCAGCTTTCTATGTGCCGGAGCTTCCTGGAGAACGGCGTGGTGAATCGTCGGGGCCGACGTGTACCAGGTGGGCCGGAATGCCTCCAGATACTCGAAAAAGGTCTCCGGAGAAAATCCTCGACTGCAGATCGTCGAACCGCCCGCGGTCAAAGAGGACAAGAGCGCAATGATGAGACCGTGAGCGTGAAACAGCGGCATGACATCCATACAGCGGTCCTTCGGCTCGAGTTCCAGAGCCACCGCAATGTTGTGAGCGGCGGTGCAGATTGCCCGATGGGTGAGAGGAACCGCCTTGGGCTTCGATGTCATGCCCGACGTGTACAGGACCAGAGCCACGTCTTCAGCGCCTCCGAAAGCGTCGCCGGATGCGCCGCCGATCCGCGGCCCGGAAATGGACAGTCCTCCATCCGGATCGATCGCAGCTTCCAGTACGGGCAATCCGAGAGATCGCGCGGCGGAGCGAGCGGGCGAGTCGCTGCCCGAGGCGACGATCAACGCCCGGGCGCCGACGTCGGAAAGCAGGAAATCAAATTCCTGCCGCCGGTAGGCCGGGTTCAGGGGGACGAAGACGCCGTTCGCCGACAGCGCGAGAAACGCGGTCGCCATTTCCGGTCCGTTCGCCAGCACGACCGCGACACGGTCGGATGTTCCGAGACCCAATGCCCGCAACGCACGGGCCGTCGTTTCGACGCTGCCGGCGAGTCGGCCGTAGGTCGTCGGAGACCCTTCCGGTCCAATCAACGCGGTCGCTTCCGGCCGCCGCCGGGCCTGTCCCTGAAGGAGTTCGAGAACGCTCGTGAAGTCGGGAGCGTTCAGCCCGGTCCATCGGGGTTCCCCTGGCGCCATTTGAATCCTTTCCGCCTCGAAATCCAGGCCGCTGCCGGCTGCCGTTTCAGAGACTCGGCATATCGAAGAGACGCAAAAACAAGCCGAAGGTCAGCACCAGGACCAGAAGATCGGTCTCATAGGGAATATTCAGCATGAAGTCGGGCTCGCTATACCGCTTCTTCAAGGCTTCGACATATTGCGGATTGAAATAACCCTGCCTCGCCACCATCTCGTACGAGAGGACATCTTCCACCCACGCCGTTTTCAGCCGAAGCAGCTGCGGACCGCCTGGCGCGGCAAAGGGGAACTTTTCCCGTTTCGCGATTCTCGCCGGAAGGTAACGAGCGCCGATCTTCCTCAGGACATCTTTCTCGCGAAAGCCATTCAGCTTCATGTGCGGCGGCATCCGCAATACCGAGTCCATCACACCGATGTCGAGGAATGGAAAGCGCCCCTCTACCGAATGGGCGAGGAGCATCCGGTCGCCTGCGTCGGCGAGCAGGTGGTCGGCCAGTCGAACCTTCAGGTCTACGTACGAACGCTTGTGAACCGGGTGGAGGCCGTTCAACTTCGCGGGATCGACCACGCCGTAGCGAGTGAAGTCGAAATTCGCGTATTGAGAGTTCACCGACTCCGAAAACAGGGATTTCTTCACCGCCTGGAAAGCGAACTGGCCCGTCTCATAGTGGAAGTCCGGATCTCCCCAGAGACGCTCGCGGATCGCCACTTCGCCACTCGGGGCCTGCGCTCCACTTCCATGCTCTCGGCGAAAGGCGTCGTAGCGATAGCTGGCATAACCGGCAAACAGCTCGTCGGCGCCCTCGCCGGTCAAGACGACACGGACCCCGTCCGACTGCGCCGCCGCGGACAGCGCAAAAGTCGCGGCGTTGTACGTCTCCTTCAACGGACATTCGCAGTGCCAGATCACATCCTGGAGGCGCGAAGCCACATCACCGGCGGTGAAGGCGACCTGCCGGTGCGGAAAACCGAGGTGGTCGACCATCAACGACTGGTAATCCCGTTCGGCGAAATGAGGATCGTCGAAGGCGACCGAGAACGTCTTCTTCTCGTCGGGGGAGAGAGCGCGCATCATGCTCGTGACGAGTGACGAGTCCAGACCACCGCTCAGGTAAGCTCCCGCGGGAACATCTGCCTGGAGCCGGCGACTGACGGAAGCGAGAAGACGCTCTTCGAGCTCGGCGGTGACGTCCTCTTCCGGCCTGTCGTAGAACGCCTCTGACTCGCGCGGATAGCAGATGTCCCAATACTGCGCTGTTCGGACTGTCTGGTTTCGGATGTCGAGGAGATGACCGGGCGGGAGGCTTCGAATTCCCTCGAACATCGTGCGGGGGCTTACGAGCCCGGGAAGTGAAAGAACCTGGTCGAGTCCCGTGAGGTCGACTCTGCGCTCGACACGGGGATCGGCGAGGATCGCTTTTATTTCCGACCCGAAGAGCAATGTGTCCCCGACGACTGTGTAAAAGAGAGGAATGACCCCGAAGTGGTCCCGCGCGAGGAGCACGCGCTGCCGTGCTGCGTCGAAGATCGCGAAAGCAAATTGCCCGTTCAGTCGTTCGAGGAGCCCTTCTTCATGCTCCTCGTACAGGTGGACCAGGACCTCGACGTCGGATTGTGACCGGAAACGGTGCCCCTGGGAGATGAGCTCGCGCCGAAGATCGTGATAGTTGAAAATCTCGCCA
>DASQJK010000350.1:0-3957 GCA_035631095.1 Thermoanaerobaculia bacterium | reverse complement strand
GAACCAGACGGGCGAGTTGAAGGAGGCAACCTGGTTGACGAGGATGGCGGCGAGCTCGTCGTGGAAGGCGTCGCGGTCGGCGGCGGTCTTGAAGTAGCCGCCGCGCTCACCGTAGCCGGTGATGGTGCCGGCGACGCGCTCGATCAGCTGGCGGACGGACGTCTCGCGCTCCGGGGTCCCGACGCGGCCGTGGAAATACTTCTGGACGACGATGTTCGTCGCCGTCTGCGACCAGGACTTCGGGACCTCGACGTTCTTCTGCTCGAAGATCACCTCGCCCTTTTCCGACACGATCGCCGCTGTGCGCAGCTCCCACTCGATCGCGTCGTACGGCGAGACGGACGGGTCGGAGTAGACCCGTGAAAACGTCAAACCCCTGAGCGATTTCTCCGCCTTTTCGGCGGGTTTTTCGCTGGTCCGGGTCGTTTCCTCGACAGCCGCTTTGGGATCCTTTTCCATCACGCTTTCCTCCTCCTCTCGCCCACCCGAATCCAGTTCCCACCCCACATCGAAGCGAACGCTCCGCCCTCTCGCGGTCCCTGGCTGCGTCATCGAGTTCGGCGCGGGAAAACGGCCAGCGTTGGAAAAGAGGGTAAGCCTCGCGAGAAGTTTGTGTCAAGAGGAAACCACAACATGTTGTGGTGGGTGGCCGGCGTCACGCACTGAATTGTGTGCATCCGGAATGCTGGCAAGGTCCTTGCTGTTACCGATGGTGACACGGAAGGAAAGGCGCGGAATCGAAGGAAAAGAGGCGAAAAACGGCGATGAAGAACGAGTTCGAGAGCAATAAACCGGCACATGTCTCCTTCCGATCCGTGTTCGAGGTGGATGGGTCGCGGCTCGCGATCGGGACCTTCAACCGGCCGCTTCTCGACGACGAGGCGCGGCGGCTCCGGCGGGCGTGGGAGAGATCGCCGGTCGCGGGCGTGCTCGACTTCGAGGTGAGCCAGAAGCAGGTCTCGTTTCTGACGCAGCCGCCGAAGGTCGAGGGGCTGTGGAAGGCGGTCGACGCGATGCTGGCCGCGACGACGGCGCTGGCGAAGGCCAGCTAGAGGGAGCGAGCGCCCGCCTGGGCCTTTTTTCGTCCGGCAGCTTCTGTTCGCCTCTGTTTCCTGCTTGCCAGCTTCCGTCTCCCTGCTTGCCAACCGGGGTTTGACTCCCCTGTCACCGAGTGCTCCCCTGCCATCCGATGAACGCACCGGGATCTCTCTCGGCTCGTCCGCGGGACCGAGACACCGAGGGCTCGAAAGGGATCCCTCGCTTCGCTCGGGATGACAGGAAGAGGGGAATGCTCTGACTTGCTGCGATCGCGACTGTGCTGAGAGGGATCCTTCGGCGCTGCGCGCCTCAGGATGACTGCTACGCGATCGCGGAGCGATCGCTACGCAGTCACTTTTTGAACAAGGCGTCGAAGGCGGCGCGGGCGTCGTCCGGGGTCGCCTCGCCGCGCGAGCCCGTCAGGTCGAAGGTCTTCGCGGGGGAGAAGAACGTGCAGGTGTTGACCGCCTTCTTCGACGGGATCCGCGCGGAGATCTCCTGCGAGCACTCCCAGCGGGCCGACGTGTCGAAGTGGGTGCACTGGCTGCAAGAGTGCAGCGACGCGCCGCACTTGCGGCACACCGACTGAAATCCGACGCCCTCGAGGTCGAGCACCTTCTCGCCGCAGTGCTTGCAGCGGAAGACCACGGCCTTGGACTGGTCGATGCCGCGTCCGCGCGGCGCGCCGTCGTCGGATCGCGGCGGCCGCGGTCCGCCCGGCCGGCGTCCGGTCGCGTCGCGGTCCGATTCCTGGTATCCGCGGTGCCGGTACTTCCGATCGTCGCTCACGAACCGCGGATCTTACACGGGTGGATAATCGAGCCGTGACCGAGCCCGCGGATCTCGCGCTCGCGCTCTGGCGCGAGGGGACGTCGAGGCTCCTGCGCGGAGAGCTCGAGGAGGCGATCGAGCTCTTCACCCGCTCGCTGCAGGAGTCGCCGACCGCGGAGGCCTACACGTTCCGGGGCTGGGCGTACTCCTTCCAGGGCCGCGTCGACGACGCGATCGAGGAGTGCCGCAAGGCGATCGCGACCGATCCCGGCTTCGGCAACCCGTACAACGACATCGGCTGCTACCTCGTCGAGCAGGGCCGCGGCGAGGAGGCGATTCCCTGGTTCGAGCGTGCGAAGAAGGCGCCCCGGTACGATCCCAGGCACTTCCCCTACCTCAACCTCGGGCGGCTGCGCGCGTCGCGCGGCGAGCTCGCGGAGGCGCTCGCGGAGTTCGAGGGCGCGCTCGCGCAGAGCCCCGACGACCCGATCGCGCGGCACTTCATCCAGGCACTGCGGCTGCAGGTGAACTGACCGCCCCGAGGCGCTGCCGCCGCCGCGCCCGGCGCCGATCCGTTTTCCGGGCAATCCGGGGCGGACCACTGGAAGAAGACGGCATTCCGCGGCTCCGCGGAGAGGGAGCCTGCGCCACAGAGCCCCTCGGAAGGGCCCCGAAACCGCGCGAACGGGTAGAGCGTCGCGGGAAGCGGGAATCGCCGCCCCGCCGGACCGCGTTTTCAATGCGGATATCATTCGCGCTTCCGGAGGGCGCATAAATGGCTCAATTCGAGATCACTCCCCAATCCGCGTTTTCCACGACGGCGATCGGCTCGGCCGAGCGCGTCACGACTTTCCTGCGCAAGGTCTACGGCTGGATGTGCGTCGGCCTCGGCGTGACGGCCGTCGTCGCGTTCGGCGTCGCGAGCTCGCCGGCGCTGGCGAAGGCCATCATCGGCAATCCGATCGTCTTCTTCGGCCTCGTGATCGCCGAGCTCGGGCTGGTCTTCTTCCTGTCCGCCCGCGTCAACAAGCTCGCGCCGGCGACGGCGTCGGGCCTGTTCCTGCTCTACTCCGCGCTCAACGGCGCGGTGCTCTCGATGGTCCTGCTCGCTTACACCGGCACCTCGATCGCGACCACGTTCCTCGTGACGGCCGCGATGTTCGGCGCGCTCGCGCTCTACGGCACGACGACCAAGCGCAGCCTCGCGGGCGTCGGACAGTTCGCCTTCATGGGCCTGATCGGCCTGATCCTCGCCTCCCTGGTCGGAATGTTCCTCCACTCGGCGGGACTGCAGTTCGTGATCTCGATCGTCGGCGTGATCGTCTTCACGTGTCTGACCGCCTGGGATGCGCAGCGCCTCAAGGCGATGGCCGTCGCCGTGCCGGAGGGTCAGTACGGCTCGTACGCGGTCGTGGGGGCGCTGGCGCTGTACCTCGATTTCATCAACCTCTTCCTGTTCCTGCTGCGCTTCATGGGGAACCGGCGCGACTGACGATCGCCGGCAAATGGAGAACGAAGGGCGGCCGCACGGCCGCCCTTTTTGCTGGAGCGAGACGAGCCGGGGCGGAGATTCGTCGAATGACGGATCAGAGCGGACCATCCGAGTCCTGGGCGCTCTCGGTGGGCTCAGGAAGCCCGCCTCGGTCGCCGCGGCAGGCACGGTGATACCCCGCCGGCGCGCCGGATCGGCTGCTGGCCCCGACCGCGCAACCCGCGCGTCCTTCGGAGCGAACGCCTTTCGCCGAAGTCGCAGAGAGGCCGGGCTCCGGCCCGGACTTTCGGCGTGTCCGTTTCGCGGACTCGGATCTCGTCGCGGCGCAGGGACTCGGCGCGAAGCCGTCGCCGCCTGCTCCGAGGCTCCGAGGCTGCGGCGTCAGCTCCCGACGATCGGCAGCCGGCCGATCCCGGCGTCCGCCGAGACGGCGACCTTCTCCTCCTCCTCGACGGCGAGTCCCTCGCCGGGGTTGACGAAGAGGTTGGCCTCGAGCCCGTACTGCCGGTTGTAGAGGTCCGCGTATCGGCCGCCGCGCGCGAGGAGGTCCGCGTGCCGGCCGCGCTCGACGATCCGTCCGCCCTCGACGACGAGGATCGCGTCCGCGCGGCGGATGGTCGAAAGCCGGTGCGCGATGACGAACGTCGTGCGCCCCT
>DASQJK010000349.1:0-6052 GCA_035631095.1 Thermoanaerobaculia bacterium | reverse complement strand
GGGGCTTTCTTCCTCGCGTACATGATTTACCGCTGGCAGTACGGGCACGGATTCGCGCACGCCAGCCTCCACATGGACGTTGCGCTCGGAACGACCAACACCGCCGTGCTCATCGTCAGCAGCCTGACCATGGCGATGGCGGTTCACAGCGCGGCGACCGGCCGCCGCCGGCCGCTTCTCGGTTTTCTCTCCGCCACGATCGTCCTCGGGTTCGTCTTTCTGGGAATCAAGGCGGTCGAGTACACCGACCACATCCGCCATCACCTCTTCCCCGGACCCGGCTTCCGCTATCCCGGGCCCGACGGCCCCGCGGCGCAAATGTTCTTTTCGCTCTACTTCGGCATGACCGGACTGCACGCGCTCCACATGATCATCGGAATCGGGATCATGACGACGCTCCTCGTGATGTCCTATCGGGGGCGCTTTTCGCCGGAGTACTACAGCCCGGTGGAAGTCTCCGGGCTGTACTGGCACTTCGTGGACATCGTCTGGATCTTTCTTTTTCCGCTGCTTTATCTGATCGGACGGCATCTCCAATGAACGCCAGCCACTCATCCACCGGACACGTCGTGCCGCCGAGGATCTATCTCGCCGTCTTCGCGGTTCTGATCCTCATGACCGCGACGACGACCGCGGTCGCTTTCGTGGACCTCGGCCCGTGGAACACGGTCGTCGCTCTCGCGATCGCCGTCTTCAAGGCGACCCTCGTGGTCCTGATCTTCATGCACATCAAGTACAGCCGGCCGCTGACCGCGATCGTCGTCGGCGGAGGCCTCTTCTGGCTCGGGATCCTGCTCGCGCTGACCTTCTCCGATTTCGCGAGCCGCGGCTGGCTCCCCGTCTTCACGCAGTTCATGCCCTGAGGCGGGCGGCCGCCTACGCCGCGCGCCGCTCTCCCCGGGCCGTCAGGATGACTCCTGCCAGGATCAGCACGCCGCCGAAGAGGATCCGCACCGGCAGGGCTTCCCCGAGGAAGACGGCCCCGAGAATGACCGCGATCAGCATGTCGACGAGCGGGATCGTTCCGATGACCGCTACCGGGACGCGCGGTACCAGCCAGAAGAGGCCGACGAACGTCAGCACCGTTCCGAAGATCGAGAGGTAGGCGAGGGCGAGGATCGCGTCCGTGCTCCAGTGGACCGGCTGGCCGCGCTCGAACACCGCGGCCAGAAGGAACAGCAACAACGAGCCGACGAGAGTCTGACCCCACACGTTGCGCGCCGGCGGAACGCCGCCCAGCCACTTCTTCACGAGGACGTTGGCGTACCCGGAGATGAGCGCCGAGCCGAGGACCAGGATGCCGCCCCAGAAGAGAGGTCCCATCTGTCCGCCCAGCGCGTGGACGGCGGCCGGCCCTTCGATGACGGCGACGCCTCCGAGCCCCATCAGGGCCGCCAGCACCCCGCGGCGGGTCAGCGGCTCGTTCGGGAGCATGCGGTGCGCGAACACCGCGACCCAGATCGGAAACGAGGAGAAGAGAAGAGCCGAGAGGCCCGATTCGATCCAGCGCGCCGCGAGAAAGATGCCGGCATAGGCGAGGCCGATCTGCAGGACGCCGCTCAGGGCGAGCTGGCGCCACTCGGCGGGCTTCGTGCGCTTCTCCGAGCGGCGCCACGCGAGCGGGGTGAGGAGCAGGCAGGAGATCCCCATGCGCAGTCCGGCGAAAGTCAGCGGCGGGATCTCCCGGACGCCGATCCGTATGACGAGCCACGTCGAGCCCCAGATCGCGCAGCAGAAGACGTAAACGGCGAGCGTCCTGCCGCGGAGAGCGGAGCCGGTCACGAGGTCCCGGCGGACGCCGGCGCCGGCGACGGGACCGCGGCGCGCGCCTGCGCCCAGACGGCGAGCACGACTCCGGTCAGAATCAGCGCGGCTCCCGCCGCCGTCCGCGCCGAGAAGCCTTCCCCGGCGAACGCGACGCCCCACGTGATCGCGAGCACGGTCGAGAGCAGCGGAAACGCGCCGATGACGGGGACTGGCACGCGCGCGACCAGCCACTGGGACCCGATGAACGTCATCGTGCCGACGATCCCCAGATAGCCGAGCGCGGCGCCGGAAGAGATCGTCCAGCGCGAGGGAACGCCTCGCTCGAAGAGCAGAGAGAGGGTCAGGAGGAACACCGCAGCGACGACCGCCTGGCCGAAGACGCTCAGCGGCGGCGAGACGGCGGCGAGGTGCTTCTTGACCGTGATGGAGGCGATCGCGGAGGCGACGGCACCCGTGAGCACGAGCCCGGTGCCCGCGAGGAGGTGGAGCGCGTCGATAGATCCCGCGCGCGCGATGGCCGGCGCCTGGAGCACGGCGACGCCGGAGACGCCGAGCACCGCCGCGGCGCCGGTGCGGACCGTCCATGGCTCATCGGGAAGACGGAAGTGCCCGAGGATGCCGATCCAGATGGGAAACGTGGAGAAGATGAGGGCCGCCAGGCCCGAGTCGATCCACTGCTCGGCGGTGTACACGCAGCCGTACGAGACGCCGAGCTGCAGAAGGCCGGCGACGGCGATCCACGAGGTCTCCCGGCGGGACGGTCGAGCCCGCGTGCGGAGAGAGAGCGGAAGGAGAAGGACGCAGGCGAGGACCATCCGCATCCCGGAGAAGCGCAGCGGCGGGAGGTCCCGGAGCCCGATGCGGATGACGAGCCAGTTGCCGCTCCAGATGGTGGAGAGGAAGAGGAACGCTGCGAGCTCTCTTCGGCCGAAACGGGACATTGAGCGCGGAAAATATCAGCGACGGCCGATTTCATAAGATTGATCCATGTTCACGGCATCCGTCGATTCCTCCGCGCCGAAACCGCAGCTGTACCGGGACCTCGAAGCGTCGTTGAAGTCATTGCTCGAGGGGGAGAGCGACGCGGTTGCCAACCTCGCCAACGCTGCGGCTCTTCTGTTCCAGGCGCTCGAGCGCATCAACTGGTGCGGGTTTTATCTCTTGAAGGGCGGCGAGCTGGTTCTCGGGCCCTTCCAGGGCAAGCCGGCCTGCGTTCGCATCGCCATCGGCAAGGGCGTCTGCGGCACGGCCGCGGCGCGGCGCGAGACCGTGGTGGTTCCCGACGTCAACCTGTTTCCCGGGCACATCGCGTGCGACGCCGCGTCGCGGTCCGAGATCGTCGTCCCGATCCTCGAAGGCGGCTCCCTGATCGGCGTTCTCGACGTCGACGCCCCCGAGCCGGACCGGTTCGACGAGGAGGACCGCCTCGGGTTGGAACGCTTCGTGAACGCGCTCGTGCCCGGGATCGCCTGGAAGACCGTGGCGGGCCCGGAAGGGAAATGACGTGAGCGCTTTCGCCGGAAAGATCACCTGGCTCGGTCACGCGTGCTTCCTCGTCGAGACCTCGGACGGCCGCCGCGTCGCGCTCGACCCCTTCATCGAGAAGAACCCGAAGTTCCCGAAGGGATTCGAGTTCGGAAAGTTGGACGTGATCGCCGCGAGCCACGGGCACTTCGACCATTTCGGAGGCGACGGCATCGCTCTCGCGAAGAAGTCCGGCGCGATGGTGGTCTGCGTCTTCGAGCTCGCGCTCCACTGCCAGAGCAAGGGCGTCGACATGGTCTCCGGCATGAACAAGGGAGGCAGCCAGAAGGTCGCCGGAATCGAGTTCCGCATGGTGCAGGCGGTGCACTCGTCGGGAGGATGGGGCAACGACCAGAATCCCGCGTCGGATCCCTGCGGGTTCGTGCTGACGCTTCCGGACGGTTTCAAGATCTACCACGCCGGAGACACGAACGTCTTTTCCGACATGGCGCTCATCGGCGAGCTCTATCGTCCGGACCTCGCCCTGCTTCCGATCGGCGACTTCTACACGATGGGACCGCGCGAGGCCGCGAAGGCGTGCGAGCTGCTCGCAGTGCCGCGCGTGATCCCGATGCACTGGGGCACGTTCCCGGCGCTCGTCGGCACGCCAAAGGCGCTGAAGGAAGAGATCGCGAAACGCGGAGGCAAGACCGAGGTCATCGAGCTGGCGCCGGGTCAGGCGTGGCCGCGGTGACTTTCCGGCGTTCTTAGCCGCCCCGTCGCCGCCGTCCCCGGCTTCGGCCGCGGCGTTCGCTTCGCGAACAGGCGGCCGAGAGAGCGCTTCGCTTAGAAAAGACGGCGGGAGTCGCTGCTCCCTCTCCGAGTAGGTGGCCGCGTCGCCGGGGCTCACATTTGGGCGTAGAGCCTCGGTGGTGCACCGGCGGGTGGCGGCGCGGGAGGCCCCGGTAGCGCCAGCAGGCGGGCGCGACGATGTCCTCGGAGTGCCCCGCTAGCGAGCGCCCAGCCGATGCCGCTACCGGGTCCCGCGCCGACAGGACCCGCCGGCGACGGGAGGATGAATCCGGGAAGGGTCGCTGCGCGATTGCGCGACTAACCCTTATTGGAGGGGGAGTCTTCCCGCGAAGCCTTCTTCGTAGCCGTGGAAGTACTCGAGAGACGGTTCCGGGTATTTCCAGCAGTAGTAGCCGGCTCCGGAGTCGAAGTCGACGAGCCAGAGGCCCTTGATCACGACTCCGAGCGAGAGGATCTCTCGCGCCCATTCGCGCACGATCCCCTGCCGTTCCTCTTCGCTCTCCGAGCTCGATTCTCCGAGCCTCGCGTAGCGGAACACCGCGTCGGACGTGATCTCCTTCACTCTCGGCAGCAGGCTCTTTGCCTCTTCGAACGTGAAGATGTGCTTCTCGGCCGGGGCGGCGTCCACGAGCTCCGCGCCCTCGGAGGGAAGCGCCTGCTCGCGCACGATCGCGATCAGCTTCGTCACCGCTTCGACGTCCTCGCCCGTCGTTCCCTCGACGTACGCCTCGAGAGAGCGAAGCGCCTCGACCGAGCGGCCCCCTTTGAGGAGCAGCAGTCCTCGCTCGCGGAGGAATGACGGCTCACCGGGCTCGAGCGCTTCCGCGCAGTCGAGCGCCGCGAGGGCTTCGTCGACCCGGTCGCGCCGGTCATACGAGCGCCGGAGGTTGAACAGCATCCGGGTCAGGATCGCGCGCGTCGAATCGGGGGCGAACACTTCCGGGGGAAGCTCGACGGGGGCGCCGAAGATCGAAGCCACGCGCCTCCCCAGCTCGTCACGGTCGCAGAGCTTTCCGCCGTCGAACGCGTCCAGGAAGCGGCCGGAAGGCAGGTCCGGCCCGCCGACGACGAAGTGGCCGGGAAGACCCACACCCGTGAGGCGCATCCCCGCGCGCCGGCCGACTTCCATCGCGATGATGGACAGCGTGATCGGCATCCCGCGCCGCCGCGCGAGCACGCGCGCCACGGAGGAATTCTCGGGGTCGTCGTAAGACTCGCCGTCGCCGGTGAAGCCCTCCTCCTGGAACAGGACGCGCCGGAGCGCGCGGTCCGCCGGCAGGCCCGACTCACGCAGCTGCGTGACGCGGCGGGCGAGCTCTTCGACCAGATCGGTCGCCGGCCGGACATCTTCCGTCGGATCGACGAGCTGCGAGATCAGGAGCGCCGCTTCGAACAGGTCGAGGACCGGCGACGCGACCGCGTCGCGAAACCGCTCGACGACGAACCGACGGTCCCCCTCGGACACACGCTCTCCTTCTGCCGCGCCGGTTTCGCTGCGAAATCCCTGCCGGCCTTCCGGAACTTATCGCAGTCAGCGGGGACCGACCTGTCGGCTCCTATAATCCGCCCCGCATGTCCGCCGACCGCGCCGACGGAGTTCTCTCGCGCTTTCCCGCGGACGAGCTCGACAGGCTGATCGCGACGCGTCGCGACCTCCACCGGCACCCGGAGCTCGCGTTCGAGGAGACGCGAACCGCCGGGATCGTCGCGGCGAGGGTGCGCGAGCTGGGAGTCGAGCCGCGCACCGGGGTCGGACGCACGGGTGTGGCCGCGGATTTCCCGGCAAGCGGCCCGCGGATCCTCCTTCGGGCCGACATGGACGCTCTCCCGCTCGTGGAGGAGAGCTCCGCGGACTACGTTTCCGAGTCGCCGGGCCGAATGCACGCGTGCGGCCATGACGGCCACGTTTCGATCGCGCTCGCCCTCGCCGCGCGCCTGTCGAGACATCGCGCGCCGGGCCCGTACCGGCTGCTCTTCCAGCCGGCGGAGGAGGGAGCAGGCGGCGCCG
>DASQJK010000348.1:0-18557 GCA_035631095.1 Thermoanaerobaculia bacterium | reverse complement strand
CACGTTCGTCGACACGGCGAAGCCCGACGAAGTGCGGGCGGCATTCCGGCCCAACACGAAGCTGCTCCATCTCGAGAGCCCGACCAACCCGACGATGCGGCTGTGCGACATCGCCCTTCTCTCGCAGATGGCGCACGAGCGCGGCGCGATCGTGGTCGTCGACAACACGTTCGCCTCGCCGTACCTCCAGCGCCCGCTCTCCCTCGGGGCGGACATCGTCTATCACTCGACGACGAAGTTTCTGAACGGACACTCCGACTCGATCGGCGGGATCGCCGTAGCGAAGAGCCCCGAGCATCTCGAGTGGCTCTCGTTCGTGCAGAACAGCTCGGGCGCGATCCTCTCGCCGATGGACTCGTGGCTCGTGCTGCGCGGGATCAAGACGCTCGTCGTCCGCATGGAGCGTCACGAGCAGAACGGGCGCGCCGTCGCGGAGTTCCTCGCGTCCGACCGGCGCGTGAGGAAGGTCAACTACCCCGGGCTGTCCAGCCATCCCGACCACGAGCTCGCGAAGCGGCAGATGCGCGGATTCGGCGCGATGATCTCCTTCGAGCTCGGCTCGTTCGAGAACGCGGCCGCGTTTCTCTCGCGCGTGCGCCTCTGCTCGCTCGGTGAGAGCCTGGGCGGTGTCGAGACGCTGATCTCCCATCCGGCCTCCATGACGCACGCGAGCATCCCCGAGCCGGAGCGCAGCCGGCTCGGCGTCACCCCGGGACTGGTGCGGATCTCCGTCGGCATCGAGGACGTCGAAGACCTGATCGACGACCTCCGCGGCGCGCTCATGGCCATCGCCGCCTAGGAAGGCCGCGGTGGTTCCCCTCCTGGCGGCGGTCGTCTGGGCCGCCGCCGCGCTGTTTTCCGGCGACCCGAAGCCCGCCGCCGCTGTCGTCGAGACCCGCTCGGCCCTCGTCGAGCGCATCAACGAGGTGAGAAAGGCGCACTCGCGCCCGCCCCTCGTCCTCAGCCCGGTCCTGACGGCGGTCGCCGACGCCCGCGCCGCCCACGGCTCGGAGCCTCCGCCGGACCCCGAAGCGACCACCCCCAAGGACCGGGACGCGGCTCTGCGCGCGGGATACGAGGCGCAGAGCTTCTCCGAGGCCTTCATGCGCGCGGGCGGCGACGTCGACGACGTGCTCGCCGCAGCGTCGGAGGCGCCGGACTTCGGCGACGAGCTCGTCCAACCCGACGCGAAGGACATCGGCGTCGGCGTCTCGCGCGAGGATCCTCCTCTCTACGTGCTCGTCTTCGCGCGGTCGATGCCGGACTTCTTCGCGGAGAAGACGGCCGGCCTGGCGGACCTCGCGAGAGTCCGCGCCACGATCCTCGACCGCGTCAACCGGGCTCGGAAAGAAGCGAACCTCCTTCCGCTGCGCAGCGACCCGATCCTCGACGAGACGGCACTGCGCCACGCGAAAGACATGCTCGCGCGCTCCTACTACGGGCACGACAGCCCGGAGGGAACGGACGTGTTCCAGCGCAGCAAGATCCTCGGATACCGGCCCCGCTTCGCCGGGGAGAACATCGCCCGCGGCCAGTACTCCGCCGACGAGGTGATGGACGGCTGGCTAGGAAGCAAGCAGCACCGCGAGCACATCCTCGCGAAGAATTTCGCGGACACGGGCTCCGCCGTCGTGTTCGGCAAGAACGAGAGCGGGTGGCAGGTGCTGTGGGTGCAGGCGTTCGGGAGGCGGTGAGAAGAGGGTCGAACTCGTTCAGCGCGCCAGCGAGACGCCGCGTCCCTTGAGCGCTTCCGAGAGCTCCACCTGCTGCGGCAGGTATTTCCCTTCCACCCACACGACGGCCTGCGACTCGAGGTCGTGCCGCAGGCGGTCGACCGCGTCGCGCAGCTTCGCCGTCGTGGAGATGTCTTCGGCGGCGCCCCACGGCCCGGGCTTTCCGGACGGATCGAAGGTCCAAACGTAGAGCGGCACGCGGATCTTTTCGAGGTACGCGCGGACCATCGCGGGCGTGTAGCGGCTCACGTCGGAGGTCCTGCGGCCGAGCACGAGGATGACTGCACGCCGCGTGCAGCTCTCGAGCGCGTGGAGGCCGGCGACCGCGGCCGCGTCCGCGAACTTCGGGTCGGGCCCCGGCGCGCCGGGATGCGACACGCGGGTCAGCAGCCAGTGGATGCCCTGGTCGCGGCCGTTGAAAAACCGCGAGCCCGCGAAGAGCTCGCTCTGCCCAGCCGGGGACGTGAAGGTCTGCGAGATGGGCCAGAGGAAGCTCAACCGGTCCTGGTCGCCGAGTCGCATGTCCAGGCGCAGCGCGTCGGGATCGAAGGGCGGCATCGTCCCCCGCCGGTTCTGGTCGAAAAGCGCGCGGCCGCCTTTTCCGAGATGCTGGATGGCCTCGGCATTCGAGAGCGATCGGATGAGAATGACCTCGGCGGGCCCGCGTTCGAGAGCGATCGGATGCACCGGCGCTCCAGCGCGCAGGACCGCTCCTTCGAACGGAGACGCGTCGGCAAAGCCGCCCCTCTCGGGAAGCCGGACCGCGACGGCGGTGAGCTCGCTCGCCGCCTCAGAAGCCGTGCGTCCGCCGATCACCGCGTCCGCGCGTCCGCGCAGCCCCTTCGGAAATTCCGCCGACGCCGAGAGAAGGTGCGTCGTCGAAGGGTCGTAGGCGGGAAGCGCGAAACTCTCGTTCCCGCGAACGACGAGCGGCCGCCCGTCGAAGGTCACATTCAGTGACGTGGGCGCCTCTGAGAAGACGCTCACCCAGGAAAGCCGCGCGCCCGTCGCGATGCCCTTTTCGTTTCGCTCGAGGAGGATCTGGACCTCGGCGGCCGACCTCGGCAGGTTGATCCACTGGCGCGTGCGCGAGAGCTCGTGGCCTTCGTTGTCGAGAGCGCGAGCGACGAGCTCGTGCGGCGCGAGATCAGCGCCGAAATCGACGGAGACGGTCCACGGCGCTGAGCGCGCGCGGCCGGCCGGCGCTCCGTCGACGTCGATCTCGATCGCGGCGACCGGCCCCGTCACCGACACGGCCACGGGGTGCACGCCCGCGATCAGACCGAGGAAAAGGGTGAGGAAGGCGATCACGCGCCCTCGGCGGTTCCTACCTCGAAGAGGCGCGGCGGCGGATCGGGATCGGCGCGGGCGGCTTTGTGGACGCCGAGGCCGAGGCGCCCTTGACCTTCTTGCGGAGCTTCTTCTTCGGCCGCTCCGTCGTGCGGCTGATCCAGTCCGCGAAGGCCGGAGAAGCTTCGTCCACGCGGTACGCGAGGATCTCCGGGAGCTCGTACGTGTTGATCTTCTGGATCGTGTCGCAGACTCCCTCGAATTCGCGCGCCCGGCTCTTGATGATGAGCAGGAACTCTCCGTCGTCGCACACCCGTCCCTTCCAGCGGTAGATCGAGTGCACGTTGGGGATCAGGTTGACGCAGGCGGCCTGCCGGTTGCGGATGAGCGCGTGAGCGATGTCGAGGGCCTGCTCCTCGGAGCCGACCGAGGTGACGACGACGATGAGATCGCTGCGGCGCATGAGAGGAGACATTCCATTCCTCCCCGCGTCCGGTGTCAAGAAGGGATGTTCATGCGCCGGTCGATCTCGTAGTCCAGCCTCACGACGCCGTCGGAGAAGTCGCGGGATGAGATGAGGCGCAGGGACACGTTTCGGCGGGAGGGCGCGACGAGCGGGATCCCCTCTCCGATCAAGGTGGGGATGACGTGCACGCGGATCGCGTCGACCTGCCCGGCATCGAGAAACGAGGCGAAGAGGGATCCTCCGCCGACGAGCCAGATGTCCTTCCCTTTCTCCCCGCGGAGCCGCCGCGCAAACTTACCGACGGGCTCCTTCACGAGCTCGACTTCCGGGACGAAGCGGCGCCGTTTTCGGGAGAACACGTAGTTCTTCTTCCCCTTGAAATGGGACGCGCCCAGCGAGACTCCGACCTCCCAGGTCTTGCGTCCGAGCAGGACGGTGTCGATGCTCCGGTAGAACTCGCCCATCCCGTAATCGCCGGCCTTACGCGGCCGGTCGAGCCAGTCGACGGCGCCGTCGGAGCGCGCGATGAACCCGTCCGCGCTCACGGCGACGTAATAAATGATCCGGCGTTCTCGCGCCGTCACGCGACCCTCCTGGGAATTCGAGATCTGCGGCAGATGTTATGTTCGTTCTTCGATCTTTGAGCCCGACGAACGGGCTCCCGGCCATACGGGGGCGAAACGGCTTCGACGGGGACGAGCACGCGAAAGGTTGCATGCCGAGGCCTCACCCACCTCGTTAAAAGGTGAAAAATGATAGCTGCCAATAACAGCAATCTCGCTCTCGCTGCGTAATTAACCCGCAGTGACGGTGTCGCGAGGAGCCCACCCGAGGCGCCTTCGACGCCGACGCCAAATTCGGGTGTAGCCGGTCCGGACCCCCGGACGGACCGGCGAAACCAATCCGGGGTTGTCTTGCCGCTGTTTTGCCTCTTCTTGAGGCGGCCGGACGAGAACCAAGAAGAGGCTGAGCATGGAGTGGCCTCTCCCGTGACGCTTCCGGACGCGGGTTCAACTCCCGCCGCCTCCACCATTGCAAAGAAGTAGGCCTCTTTCGAGGAGTTCCAGCTCGGCTTCAGTTCATCCCGTCTGCGCTCTGAGGCCAACAGGGCATCAGCCAGCCGCCTTGGCCTTTGCCTCTGGCAGCTGCCTCGCGTACGGGACGCCGGTGGACGACCGCTAGAAGCTGAGCCTCGCCGCGAGCTGTAACGTGCGAGGGATGGTCTCGCCCGAGTAGCCCTGAACGACGCCGAACGTATTCAGCGCCGTGCCGTTGACCGTATTCGTGAACCTCGTGATCGTGTACTTGCCGGTCGACGCCGTGTACGTGATCCTGAACTGATCCTGGTTGGCACCGGTGACGACCTTCGCGTTCCGGTTGAACACGTTAAAGACCTCGGCGAGGATCGTGAGCTGCACGTTGTAGGGCAGGTCGAAGGACTTCGACAGCCGGAGGTCGAAGTCCCAGACACTCGGCTGGCGGAAGCTGTTGCGTTGAATGAGCCGCGCGTTCTGTCCGGCGAGGAAGGCGGAGAACTGCGACAGCGTCATGCCGTTGGCCTGGGTGAGGTCAATGATGTGTCCGCTCCCGTCCACGAACACCGGGCTGAAATTCGCCGCCTGACTCGTCTGCGCCTGTCCGGAGAGGCTGTTGGCCGGGCAGCCGCTGCAGGTGAAGCTGATGGCTGCGGTGTAGGGGAAGCCGCTGTGCCAGAAGCCGACGCCGGACAGCTCGAAGCCCCAGGGCAGGCGGTAAATGGCACTGCCCGCGACGCGGTGTTTCACGTCGTTGTCGCTCGGCCCCTCGGTCAGCCTGGGATTGTTCGGATCGAGGAGGAAGGTGGTCGACGTCGAGCGGGTGTTCGTCTCCTCGTCGACGGAATCGGAGTGCGTGTAGCTGATGAGCCAGGAGAGCCGCGAGTCGGCAGTGGGTCTTTTGCGGAACTCGATCGTCTGCCCGCGATACCACGCCGTCTCGGTGCTGCTGAGCTCACGGATGATGCCCATATCGGCGTAGGGACGGGCGGGATTGGTCGAGCTGCTGTAGTCGTAGACCGGCATGTTGCCGAGCAAGAATCCGGTCGGAACGAGGTTGATGTTCCTCGTGCCCTGAACGTGCGTCAGTTTCGAATAGACGGCGCTGGCACCGACGACGAAGTCGCTGAAAAGGCGGTGTTCCAACCCCAGCGTCGTGCGCCATGCGTCCTGCGCCTGGTAGTTCGGGCCGATCGTGACAAGGTTGGCCGAGAGCTGCGACTTCGCCAGGAAGTCCGCCGGCGACAGAATGCTGGGGTAGTTCGGACAGGGGTTGGTCGCGGTGGTGGTGCAGGTGAACGTGGTCGTCAGCAGTGCCCCGCTGATGCCCTGAATCGGGCTCGCCAGCAGAATGTCCGGCATGTATTCGTAGAACTTACCCGTTCCCCCGCGCACGACGGTTCGGCCGTTGCCGGACACGTCCCACGCGAATCCAAATCGCGGCGCGATGTTGTTCTTGTCGTTCTTGATCTGCGTGAGGAACTCCGGGTGCTGCGGGTATGCATTGGAGTCCGGGCGGGGCGTCGCCTCGTAGTCGTATCGGAGACCGAGGTTCAAGGTCAGACGCGAAGCGATCCGGAAATCATCGTTGAGGTAGATCCCCCAGAGGTTGGTGACCCAGCTGACGTCGCCGTTGCTCGGACCATAGGCCTGCTGGAAGGTGTTCGGTCTGTCGTTGACGTAATTGAGCAGGCTGCTGTACGCATAGAACCCGCCGGCAAATCGCGGGAAGGAGTCGAAGAGGTCGCGCCGGAGAAGCTCCGCTCCTCCCTTCAAGGAATGCCCCTTCCATTCGAACTGCACGGTGTCCTTGAACTGGAGCTTCTTTTCGTCGGCCGTGTTCGGCGTGGTGTCGTTCGCTCCGAAGAACTGCGTCTGGCCGAAGTTGATGGAGAACTCGGTGCCCCCGAACACGCTCGTGACCGGGCGCTGATCCCGGCCGACCTGTGCGAAGAACTGATTGGACAGGTTGTCCTTGAGGATCGAGTCGACTTCGCCGACGACCTGGTAGAACTTGTCGATCTCGTTCGTCTGGTTCAGTCCGAAGGACGACGTCGCCCCGCTGTTGGTGGTGTCGTACTTCGTGTAGTTTCCGCGCAGCGCCCAGTGGTTTCTCGCGCCGATGTTGCCGTCGAACTTCAGGAGATAGGTCTTCAGATTGTTGTCCACCGAGTAGTTGAGGCCCGTCTCGTAGGGAACCCCCACGGCGGTCTGGATCTTCGAGAGCGCCGCCTGCTGCTGGTCGGGAGTCAAGGCGAGGAATTGCGCGGATGTTCTCAGGTCGTTGCCGATGATGACCGGCTGGTTCTGCTTCATCGAGTCGAACCCGCCGAAAAAGAAGAGCTTGTCCTTCAGGATCGGCCCGCCGACGACGAATCCCGGCTGTCGGACGTCCTTCGCCAGGAAGCTGTCCGAGATGGGGAGCGGATAGGTCGTTCCTCCGATGTCGGTGTCGAACGTTTTCGCGCGAGTCGCGGCCCACTTCGCTCTGCGGTCGTAGTAGAACGCCGAGCCGTGGAAGTCGTTGGTGCCGCTCTTCGTGATCGCGTTCACAGCGGCGCCCACGCCGCGGCCGTATTCCGCGTCGTACTCGGTCAGGACGACCTGGAATTCCTGGATGGCGGCCTGGGAGAACGTGAACGGGGGACGCGAGCCGCCGGTCTGTTGGCCGAAGAAGTCGTTGTTCGAGCTCGCACCGTCGATGTTGTAGTCCGTGGAGAGCGGACGCGCGCCGTTCGCGGTAATCGCGCTCGTGTCGAACGAACCGACGCTGATGCCGGGGGTCAGCTGGGCCAGCGAGCGGAAGTCCCGTCCGAGCAGCGGGAGGCTCTCGATCTGCTGGCTGGTGACCGCCTCGCTGACACCGGTGGCGCGGGGGTCGACGACCGGAGCGGCCGCCGAGACCGTCACCGCTTCCGAGATCTGCGTCGCGAGCTTCAGGTCGGTTTTCGTCGTGTTGCCGAGGAGAACGGTCGTGCGCGGTACGCTCGCCTTCCCGAGTCCCGTCAGCTCGGCCGAGACGGAATAGGGACCGGGCGGCAAGAGGGCGAGCTCGTATCCGCCGTCCTTGTCGGAATACGCCGTGCGCGTCAGGCCGGTCTCGAGGTTCGTCGCGGTGACGGCGACGCCGGGAACACCGGCGCCGGTGGCGTCGCTGACCTTTCCGGAGATCGAGCCGGTCGTGTAGTTGACCGACTGGCCGTACGCTGCGGAGCACACGACGAGAGCGCTCACCAGCGCCGCAAGCAGAATTCGAACACGAAGGGCCGGCACGCACGGGGCAAGCGGCAAGAAACGTCGCGGTGTATTCACAGGCACACTCCTCACGTGAAATTGGCGAAGCTCCCCCGAGACGAACACCGTGGCGCGCCCCTCGGGGTCGCGCCAGGTCTCCGTTGTCAGCAAAACCAGGTCTTGATCGTTGCGCCCGTTCAAGGAACGGTCTTGATCTGCTCCGTCTGCATCGTCGTGGCGGCCTCGGTTCGCTACCGCCGCCGCGATCGCGAGAACGATCTCGCTACATCGAGCGAACACACTTGGTCTCCTTGAACCTCTCTTCCTTCGAGGTTTAGAAACTGCAACGGATTTTTTCTGTATGGACGGAATGTCTCCAGAAATCTATATGAAGCCCGCGTAAAGTCGCAAGGTTTTGAGAGGGATTGCAGGAGTGCAGATTTTTGAATGAGGACCGGCGTGCGAGCCGCGCTCGACCTCTTCGTCGAGTCTGCGCGCAGCGCTTTCGGTCCCGAGCTCGACGCGCTTAAGGGGTGGGTCGATTCCGCCCCCCCTGGCCCCGCTGACCCTTAGCAGCAGCGCAGTCCCCCCTTCAGGTGCCGCTCGCGGAGCAGGTCGGCGTGAGGACGGCAGACGTGGGCACGTTCCTTTTTCGCTCGTCGGACCCGACGACGTTCCACGGTCAGCTCCCCGGCAGTTCTAATTCTTTGCGAACGTGTCCACCACCTAACCGCTTCGCCGAAATGTCCCCTCGTAAATCACAGGACCGCCGCGCGCCAGGGGCTGACCCGCGGCCGGGCGGTTGTACTCCGTAAGAGGTCCGGGCGGATCTTTTTCCCACCCCGCTCGGAGCAGCTCCTCTTTCACCTCGGTCTCCGTCAGAAAGCACTGCGGCTCGCCGGCGAACTGGGTGAACACGAAGGGCTCGCCCGAAACGGGCGGGGCCTCCGGCGGGAGCGTGTTGCGGGAGAAGGTGAAAAGAAACAGTCCCGCGTCCGGCCGTGCGACTCGCGCGGCCTCGGCGACCGCGCGGCGAAATTCCGCGGCGGAGCGCGCGAGGTTCCAGATCCCGTGCGCGACCACGAGGTCGACGCTCGCGTCGGGCAGCGGCAGGTCGTCCATGGGCGCGCGCACGAGACCGACCCGCTCGGCGACACCTTCCGACGCGGCCCGCCGGCGCGCTCCCTCCAGCATGGGCCACGACACGTCGGTTCCGATCACCGTGGCGCCGCATGCCGCCATGGGCGCGGCGTTGCGGGCCGCGCCGCAGCCCAGATCCAGGATCCGCATGATCGGGCGGCGAGCCATCTCGGCGCGGACGAACGCGAGGAGGACCTGGTTGGCGGGAGCCGTGGCGAAACCGCCCACCACTCCCGCCGCGTCCCAGCGGCCACCTTCCGGCGGGCTCATTCCCGGATCATGACGAGAAGCATCTTGAAAGGGGTGATGGCCTTCACGGCGTGCGGCCGCCCCGCGGGGAGCTTCAGGAGCTCGCCGGCGCTCAAGTGGTGCGCCGTGCCGGCTATCGAGATCTCCGCTTCGCCTTCGAGGCTGAGCGCCAGTGCGTCGAACGGAGCGGTGTGCTCGCTCAGGCCTTCACCCGAATCGAACGCAAACGCGGTCACCGTTCCCGCCGCTTTTCGCACGAGCGTACGGCTGACCACCGTTCCGGGCTGATACGTGACCAACGCCGAAGCGGACACGACACCTTCGAGGCTCGGGGCGGCTGCTGGATCCTGAGACATGAGACCTCCGATGAATGCCGGCATCCGGCACGAACGGTCCTCAACCTCGCTCGAGGAAAGTGTATTTCTCGGTATCGGACCGATTCTTGCTGTTTCACTCGATCGACGCGCGGCGCCCTTCGCCGGAAGGAGGACCATGGAGATCCAATGGCGGCACGACTTCGATGAGGCATTGAAAGACGGGCGGGAGCGGAAAAAGCCCGTTCTGCTCGACTTCAGCGCCGCCCCCATGTGAGGCGGCTGCGCTCGGCTGGATGCCGAGGTGTACCCCGATGAACGCGTCGTCCGATTCATCACCGATCACTTCATCCCCGTACGGGTTCACGTTCGGGATCAGGCCTCCGAGTTTCAGCGCCTCGGCGAGCGTTACGGCGCGCACTGGACGCCTACCATCCTCGAGCTCGCCCCCGACGGAACGGAGACGCACCGGGTGGAGGGCTTCGTCGAGGCTCCGGAGCTCCTGGCACAGCTGACTCTCGGGCTCGGCGAGGCCGCCTTCAAGGCGAAGAATTGGAGGGAGGCGGAGCGTCACTTTCAGGACGTGCTCACCCGGTATCCGGAGACGGACAGCGCGGCGGAGGCTCTCTACTGGGCGGGAGTCTCGCGATACCGGGCCACCAATGACGCGAGCGCGCTTGCGGAGACCGCCGCCGCATTCGAGAAGCGGTACTCCGACAGCACCTGGGCAAAGAAGTCTTCGATCTGGAAAGAGTGACGGGTCACAAATCCCCAGCCACACCCGTAGCCGAGGCGGCGCCCTCCGGGCCGAAATGCATCGACTTGATGGTGCGCAACGTCGAGGCCCTCTTCGACGAGATGGACCCGTCACCCATCGGCGAGAAGGACCTGAACAAGGACGCCGAAGACTTCGTCGTGAGCTCGGCGCGCGAATATCCATCGAGCCGGATTCCGGTGGAACTGGTGCCCGCTCGAACCTAGTCGAGCGGGATATCGTCCCGGACTTCCATCCGGCGATACGATTCCTCGTGAACGTCGCCGCCGACCTTGAGGAGGAGCGGAAGATGGCTCTCGTGAGCGCGGTCAAGGTGGTGGGGCTGGGCGGCTCGCTCGCGAAGGATTCGACGAGCCTCGCCGCTCTGAAGGTCGCGCTGGAAGGAGCGGAAAAGGCGGGGGCGGGCGTCGAGCTCTTCGATCTTCGGGTCGTCGACTTCCCGATGTATTCACCCGAGGTGACTCCGCCTGACAATGTCAGGTCGTTCTGCGACTCGGTCGCTTCTTGCGGCGGAATGCTGTGGAGCAGTCCGCTCTACAACGGAACAATCAGCGGTTTGTTCAAGAACGCGCTCGACTGGCTGCACCTGCTCGGCGACTGCAAGCCCGCGTACTTGACGGACAAGGTGATCGGGATGATCAGCACCGCGGGCGGCACGCAAGGGCTCCAGGCGGTGAACACCATGGAGTTCATCGTGCGCGCGCTGCGCGGATGGGCGGTCCCGCTCGTCATTCCGATTCCCCAGGCGTGGCGGACGATCCAGAAGGGGCAGGTGCTGAACGAGGCCACGGCCGAGCAGCTTCGCGCCCTCGGAGCGGAAGTCGCGCGCGCGGCGAAATCGTTCGCGGCCGCTCCCATCACGACGCCCGAAGCGGCAAGAGCCGAGGCGGCTGTTCAGCCCGCGAGCGAGGCCGAGGCGCGGCGGAAGTGACGGCCGGATGACGCTCCCCGCCCGCGGCAGAGGGACGCACGGCTGGGCGGAGATCGACGAGGCGCGCAAGAGCGCGATCATCGACGCGATCGAGCACGGGGGCGCCACCGCCGGCCCTTCCCATCTCGAGCTCGACCTGACGGACCGCTGCAACGTCGCCTGTTACTTCTGCAACCAGCAGGACGTACGAACGACGGACCAGCTGCCCCTCGAGCACGTCCGGTCTCTCATCGACGAGCTCGCCGCGACGGGCCTGCGCTCCGTGCGCCTGAGCGGCGGCGGCGATCCGCTGGCGCATCGGGAGATCGGCAGCGTGCTCGATCACCTCGCGCTGCGCGGCGTCGTCGTCGACAACCTGACCACCAACGCGGCGCTTCTCGGACCGGAGATCGCGCGGCGGCTCGTTGAGAACGGCGCCCGAGAAGTCCTGGTGTCGCTGAACGCCGCGAACCGCGACGACTACGCGCGGATGATGCAGTCGAGGCCGGCGGTCTTCGACCGGGTCGTCGAGAACGTACGGACGCTCATCGCTCTGCGGGGCGAAGCTCCGATGCCATCGATCGCCGTCCAGTTCCTGCTCGACCGGCGCAACCTCCGCGACCTTCCGGCGATGTACGCGCTCGGGCGCGCGATGGAGGCGGACCGGATCCCGATCAGCATCGTGCTGAACATTCCGAACCAGCGGATCGATCCGGCGATCCTGATGCATCCCGACGACATCGAGACGCTCCGGCCGGGGCTCGAAGCGATCCTCGCCGCGGATCGCGAGGAGCAGAGGCTGCAGATCCACTTCCCCGTGCCCGCCTGGAACGAAATGGTGGCTGCCATCAAGCGGGATCTGCACTACCCGCCGGAACAGAACCTGTTTCCGACCGCCGCGAGCTTCCGGATGGAGAACGGCCACTGCTTCTTCGGGTGGTACACGGCGACCGTGCGCGGCAACGGCGATCTCTACCCGTGCTGCCTCCTGATGTCGCCGGATTATCCGCCGCTCGGCCGCGCGAACGAGGGCGGCTTCGCGAAGCACTGGAACGGCCCGGGCTTCACGCGTCTCCGGAAGGAGATGCGCGACGTCTTCCTCGAGGGGAAGGACGCGAAGTTCGATCCGGCCGAGCACGAGATCCTGCGCCCGCAATGCGTCACCCACGGAGCCTGCTGGCTCAAGAACATGTACTTCCGAGCCGACGAAGACTTCTACCGCCGCCTGGGCGAAGCCCTGACCCGAGCCCGCCGCCGCACGCGACTGCGCCGCAATCTCCGAAAACTCATCCGTTCCTAGGGGTCAGTCGCGCAAACGCGCAAAAGGGGTCAGTCGCGCAAATGCGCATTTCTCAGCCCGCGACGTGCTGCATCCCCGAGCCGCGCGAATACCTAAACGCGCGACTGACCCCAATCGGTTACTGACTCCAATCGGTTATCCGTGCTCGGCGGCGAGGGCTTCCGCTTTCGTCTCGTGCACGGTGCCATCGGCGTGCTCGGCCGGCGAATAGATCGTGAACAGCTTCAGCTCATCGTCCCCCTGGTTGATGAGGTTGTGGCGCGCGCCGGCCGGAACGAAGACGACGTCGTTCTCTCCGACTTTGAAAGTTTTCCCGTTCACGACGGCGTTACCCTTGCCGTCGACGATGAAGAGAATCTGATCCGTCGAGGGATGGACTTCGGCGCCGATGTCCTCGCCTTGCGGAATGGCCATCAGCACGAGCTGGCTCTTCTTGCCGGTCGAAAGCACCCGTCGGAACGCCTCGTTCCGCTTCGCGGCCTTCTTGATGTTCTCCTGAAAAAACATGGGCCACCTCCGCCCTCGGACTGTCTCACCGGCCAGCGCGATGCGCTTGATGCGTCCGGATCGATTTGCGCGTTTGCGCGACTGACCCCTTTTGCGCGAATGCGCGACTGACCCCTCAGCGGGAGCGGAGGCGCCGAGCCGCCTCGGAGCGCATGCGCTGCATCGCGTCGGTTTCCTGGTCGGAGTAGCGCTCTTCCTTCCAGGGGTCGGCGCGGAGGTGGTAGCCGTTCACTTCCCAGAAACCGGGCGTGTTCACGTCGAGGAATTCGAATCCCTCGATCCACTTGGCGCTCTTCCAGAAGTAGAGCTTCGGCACGACGAGGCGGACCGGGCCGCCGTGCTCCGCGGGAAGATCCGCTCCGTCGTGGCGGAAGGCGAGGAGCACGTCGTCGCCGCGCAGGTCGTCGAGCAGGATGTTCGTCGTGTAGCCGCCCGTGCTGTGCGCCATCACCGCCGTCGCGGCGGGAAGAAGCTTCACCCTCGCCAGGATCTCCGAAACAGCCACCCCTTCCCACAGGTTGTCGTAACGGCTCCAGTGCGTCACGCAGTGGATGTCCGACTTCACCTTCACGCGCGGAAGCGCCAGGAACTCCTGCCACGTCCACGCGACCTCCGCCTCGACGAGACCGAAGCACCGGAACTTCCACGCTTGGAGATCGACGCGCGGCGTCGCGCCGTACGTGAGCACGGGCCACTTCGCGGTCAGGACCTGTCCCGGCGGCAGGCGCGAGCCGGCCGGCATGCCCTCCGGCGGTCCGGCGGGTCGGTCAGGGCGCAAGAGCCGCCGCCGTCTCGGAGATGTCCGGCCTCACGATCCGCGCGGTCCCGTCGGGCAGCGTCCAGTTCGCGCGCTGCCTCAGAAACGGCATCGCGAGGAGCTTCGGGAGCGTGACGTCTTCGGGGCGGCGGTACGCCGGAACGCCTACCTCGATCTTCGACTGCGGGATGGAGAGGACCGCCGTGCGGTGCAGGTAATCCCACACCGAGAGCAGGCTCGACCAGTTGCTGTCGGTCTCGTTCTTCCAGTCGGAATGGTGGATCCCGTGCATCCGCGGCGTGACGACGAAACGGACGAGGACCCTCTCGAGCCCGATCGGGAGCCGCGTGTTGGAGTGGTGGAAGAGGACGGAAGCGAAAAGAAGAGACTGATAGATCCAGATCGCCGACGCGCTCGGACCGATCAGCACGATCTGCACGGCGCGCCAGGCGACGGACAGCGCCATCTCGCCGAAATGAAAACGCACCCCGGTCGTCGCGTCCATGTCGAGATCCACGTGGTGAACCATGTGGAACCGCCAGAAGAACGGCACCCGGTGATTGATGCGGTGCCAGTGCCAGAGCGTGTAATCGAGGAGGAGCACCCCGGCGATCGCGGCGGCGGCAGGCGGCAAGCGGATCGCGTTCAGGATCCCGAACCCGTTGCGAGCCGTCCAGCCCGCGACGGGCGCAAGCAGCGGAGTCTGCAGAAGGGTCACGACCGCCAGCGAGATCCCTCCGGCCGTGAAGTTGCGCGCCGCCCGCCGCAGCCGCGGCTCGATCCGCCGCCGGAGGGGCCGCAGGGTTTCCGCGACCGTGCACACGACCAGGCCGGCAGCGGTCACGACGGCGAGGATCGCGCCCGGGGGATACGTCACTCCGGAAGGATAACGAACGCGGCCCCCGGTCCGGGCGGAACGGGACTTGCGAGAGCCTTTCCGACGGCCGCTGTGTGCCCGGACAGGAGGACATCGATGGAGACTCGAGAGATCGCATCGGCGCAGTGGACGGAATTCTTCGAACGATTCACCCGCGAGCACGACGGAGCCCCGGCGACGCTTCGGGTACTGCGGGGCGAGCTGGGGGCGCAGGTCGAGGCGCGAGAGCTTCCTTTCGAGGGAATCTCCCCGGACCGCCGCGGCGGCGATCCGATCACGATCGACCTCGGCCGCGGGCTCTCCACTCACATCGAGCACCGCGTCGCGGCGCCGAAGCGGGTCTGGGCTCAGGTGGACGACAACGGCCGGGACATCGCCCTCGAGATCGAGTCCGCAGACAACACGAAGACGATCATCGAGCTTTCCCCTTCGGAGGTCTGAGGTCCCCTTCGGCCTCGAGCGGCGGGATCGGATCCCGTGAAGAGGCATAGCCCGCCGCGACCCAACCGATGCGAGTGAGGAGCGATCCGGCGAGCGCCGACCACGCCGCGGCGCTCCGCCATCGGCGCCGCCTTCCGCCGAGCGCCCGGAGGAGCAGCGTGACCGGGCCGGAGAGCACGCCGCCGGCCCGCACGATCGCGCCGCTCATCCCGACCTTGAGCGGATCGAGTGACCGGCGGGCACGGCGCTCGAGCTCCCATCCGATCGCGGTTTCGACCGCTGCCGCGCCGATGCCGAGCCGGTTCAAAGCCGGGTGATCCGCGCCGAGGAGCTGGAGTATTCCGACGGCGCTCGCGAGGCCCGAAGCTGCGAAGTGGATCGGAAGCCGCGTCGCGTTCTCGGACCAGGCGGGGATCGCGGTCGCGCCGACGAGCACTCCCGTGTACGTCGCCATGACCACGCCGGTCGCCGCCGCGAGCGTTCCCGCCGCGTCCGCGACGACTCGCACCGGCACGCTGCCGCCGAGCGCGCGGTCGAGCGCGTCGGCGAACGCGGCCGCGCCCGCGGCGGTCGAGAACGCGACGAGCGTCCACGCTCCCATCGACATCGCGCTCTGCGGCTTGAAGACGCGGAGCATGTTGAGGAAGCGCTCCGGCCGGCCGAGATCCGCGATGAGGAGGGGGGGCGACAGCGCAGCGCCCGCGGCGGCTACCCAGCGCGCCTGCGACACAAGGCGGCGAGGCGCGCCCGAGGCCCGCGCGGCGGCCGCAATCACGGCGGACGCGCCGGCTGCACCGCCGAGGAAGAAGTAGACCGGAACCTCCCACGTCCAGGTCGGCGCTTTGAGCGGCGGCAGCCCGTAGTAGCCGGTCTCGGGAGTCGCCACTGGAAAAGGCGCGCCTGGCGGCCGCACGCCCGTCCCGGCGACGCGGCCTGCGCGCTGTGCCTCGAGCCGCAGCTCCTCGAGCCGCGCCTCTGTCCAAGGGCTCGGAACCCGCTCCTTCATCGCTTCATCGTCGCGAAGGCGACAGGAACGCGCCGAGCGCGCCCGCGAAAAGGAGGAGGGCGGCGGCGGCCGCGGAGGTCCACGCCGGCCGCAGCTGCACCGTCGGCGACTCGGGCTTCGGCGGGAGGTTGAACGTTCTCGGATCGCCGCGCACCAGAAAGAAGGCGTGGATCCCTCGCACGCTCGTCTCGACCGGATCGTAGACCGTCGCGTCGTCCACTCCGCGTCCGCGGAGCTCCTCGACCCGCTTACGAGCGTCCACACGAAGGGTCTCGAGATCCCCGAACCGGATCGACTCCGTCGGGCACGCCTTCGCGCATGCCGGGACGAGCCCGGCCTTCTGACGGTCGTAACAGAAGGTGCACTTGAACGCGCGATCGTGCGGGAGGCGGTCCACTACGCCGAACGGGCACGACACGACGCAGTAGCCGCATCCGTTGCAGACGTCCGGCTGGATGTAGACGCCGCCGAACTCGGTGCGAACGATCGATCCCGTCGGGCAGGATTCGAGGCAGCCGGCGACCTCGCAGTGCTTGCACACGTCGGAGGAGAACTCCCAGGACGGTTCGGGACCCGACGGCTTCCACACGGGCGACCGCTCGACGAACTGCACGTGCCGCCACGTCGAGTCGCCGAGGGCGAGCGTGTTGTCGTACGACAGGCCGCTCCACACGAAGCCGTCGTCGGGAAGCTCGTTCCACTCCTTGCAGGCGACCTCGCAGGCCTTGCACCCGATGCAGAGCGTCGCGTCGGTGAAGAATCCGGTGACGCGGGGACGTGTGACGGACGTTCGGAGGGGTGACTCGGCGCTCACGGGCTCTCCGCCATCAGCCGGTCGAGGTATTCGGCCACGCCGCGGCCACGCGGGCGGCGGCCCGGCTCGATTCGGCAGGTCAGCGCCTTCGATTCCATGATCCGGACGTTCGGCTCTTCCGAGAGCGCGACGAGGTCGTTCACCGTGTCACCGGTCACGAGGCCCTTCGATCCCCAGTGATAGGGCAGCCCGACCTGGTGAACGGTGCGCCCGTCGATCTCGAGCGAACGCGCACGCGGTGTGACGGCGACGCGCGCCTCGATGACGGCACGCGCGGTCGCGATCGTCGCCCAGCCGCCATGCTCGAGGCCGGCCTCGGCGGCGAGCTCCGGCGAGACCTCGCAGAAGAGCTCCGGCTGCAGCTCCGCGAGATGGGGAAGCGTGCGCGTCATACCTCCTGCCGTGTGGTGCTCCGTCAGCCGCCAGGTGGACAGGACGTGCGGGAAGCGCGCGTCCGGGGACCGCGCGTACGGGTTCTCGGGGCCATCCATGCGGCGGGCGGGCGGATTGTCCGGCCGGCTCGGGTACAGGGCATTGCCGACGGGCGATTCGAAGGGCTCGAAGTGCGCCGGCAGCGGACCGTCCTTGATTCCGGAAGGAGCCCAGATCCAGCCCATACCGTCCGGGTGCATGAAGAACGGAGCGTCGCCGCGGATCGCCGCGTCTCCTTCCGCCCCCGCGGGCGGCACGTAGTCCGGCGTCTTCTTCTTCGTGAAGTCCGGCTCATCCTCGCCGGTCCACCGCGCCTCACCCGAGTCCCACCACACGAGCTTCTTCCTCTCGCTCCAGGGCGCGCCGTCGGGCCGCGCCGACGCACGGTTGTAGAGGATGCGCCGGTCGTGGGGCCACGCATAGCCCCAGCCGCGGCCGTAGCGGCCCTCCGGCTGCCTCTTGCGCGCGCGATTTTCGTCGGGCGACGGAAAGACCCCGCTGTAGATCCAGCATCCGCAGGCGGTCGTCCCGTCGGATTGCACCTGAGTGAAGTCGTCGAGATGCGACCCGTCCGCCGTGCGGTAGCCGTTGATCTCGCGCAGCACCGACTCGACGCGGGGCTCCGCGAGCGGCCCCTCGACGGGATAGTCCCAGAGCAGCGCATTCAGTCCTGCGTTGCGGGGACGCGGATCGCGCCGGCCCTTCTCGATCAGCCTTCTTGCGAGCTGGTCGACGAACCACGTCTCGCTGCGCGCGTCCCCGGGCGGATCGACGGCCTTGTCGTGCCACTGCAGGAGCCGCTGCGTATTCGTGAACGTCCCGTCCTTCTCCGCGTGCCCGGCGGCCGGCATCAGGAAGACCTCCGTTCCAATCGTCTCCGGCGAGAGCTCGCGGCGCCGGACTTCCGGAGAGTCGTACCAGAAGCTCGCCGTCTCGATCTACGTCATGTCGCGGACGACGAGCCACTTGAGCTTCGCGAGCGCGCGGCGCTCGAGTCCCGAGTTCGGCGCGCCCACCGCGGGGTTCTGTCCCATGACGAAGAGCCCCTCGATCGCGCCCCGCGCCATCTCGAGCCAGTAGCCCTGGTGCGAGTGATCGCCAGTGATCCGCGGCAGCCAGTCGAAGCCGTAGTCGTTGGCGGCGGTCGCGGCATCGCCGTACCACGCCTTCAGCAGGCTGACGATGTATTTGTCGGTATTGGCCCACCAGCCGGTGTCGGCGCCGTTCTGGCGGATGTAATCAGCCAGCGAGTGCGCGCCCGATTCGAGGTTCGGCATC
>DASQJK010000347.1:0-7920 GCA_035631095.1 Thermoanaerobaculia bacterium | reverse complement strand
GCCCCACGGATGATTTACCTCGACAACAACGCCTCCACAAAATTGGATCCCATCGTCCTGGAGGCGATGGCGGCGGCCTCCGGCTTGTACGCGAATCCCTCTTCGATCCACGCGGAGGGCCGCCGGGCGCGGCGCGCGGTCGAGGAAGCGCGCGAGGACGTCGCACGGCTCGCCGGCTGCGCCGCCGAAGAGGTCTTTTTCACCTCCGGCGGCACCGAGGCCAACGCGATGGCGATCTTCGGCGCGACGGAGAGCAGGCCGGGCCGCGTCGTCCGTTCCGGGGCGGAGCACCCCTCCGTCCGCGAAGCCGTCGACCGGCTCGGCGGCTCCATAACGGTCGACCCGGACTCCTCGGGCCGGCTCGACCCGTCCCGCGTCGCCGCCGAGGCGAAGGAAGTCGACGTCCGGCTCGTGACCGTGATGACGGCGAGCAACGAGTACGGCGCGCTGTTCCCGGTGGCGGAGATCGTGCGTGCGGTGCGCTCCTCCGCCCCGGCCGTCCTGCTCCACACGGATGCGGTCCAGGCCGCGGGCCGCGTGCCGCTCGCGTTCGGCGACTGGGGCATCGACCTCATGTCGCTCTCCGCCCACAAGATGCATGGTCCGCGGGGAGCGGGAGCGCTCGTCATCCGCAAGGGTGTCCGCCTCGCCGTGCGGACCGCCGGCGGAGGACAGGAGAAGCGGCTCCGGGCGGGCACCGAGAACACGGCGGCGATCGCGGGTTTCGCGGCGGCCGCGCGTCTCGCCCGCGAGCGCCTCGCGACCGACGCGCCGCGTATGGCGGCTCTCCGGGACCGGCTCGAGCTCGGGATCCTTTCGAACGTGCCCGATGCTCGCGTCCTCGCGCGCGACGCGCCTCGGCTTCCCAACACTTCGGCGATCCGCTTCGCGGACGCTTCGGCCGAGATGGTGCTCATCCGCCTCGACCTCGAGGGCATCGCCGCGTCCGCCGGAAGTGCCTGCTCGAGCGGGACCCTCGCCCCGTCCCCGGCCGTTCTTTCCCTCGGCCTCGGAAGAACGGAAGCAGGAGAGGTCGTCCGCTTCTCCTTGTCGCGGCTGACCACGCAGGAAGAGATCGACGTTGTCGTGCGGGCCCTCCCGGAGATCGTGCGCTCGGTGCGTGCCGCCTCCCGCCCCGCGAGTGTGGGAGCGGCAGCGGAAGGCGCGCTGCGATGATCATCGAGTGCGATCAGTGCTACGCGCGGTACCGCTACGACGAGGCGCGGTTCGGCGGCAAGCCCTCCAAGAAGGTCCGCTGCACGAAATGCCTGGCGATCTTCGAGATCTTCAACACGGCTGCGTTCGAGTCGCAGCCGCCGGCGCTCGGCTTCGAGTCTCCCTCTCCCTCCGCGTCCGAAGAAACGGTCGGGCGCCTCTCGGAAGCCGCGGAGAAACCGGCCGACTCGACCACCGCGAAGCGCAAGCTCGCGCGGGCAGCGGCGAAGCCCGAGGGAGCCCCGTCCCTCCCGGAGGGCTATCGCGTGTCGCTCGCCGTCATCGCCGGGCCGGAGTCGGGGCGCATCTTCGAGATCGACAAGCCGCGCGTCGTGATCGGCCGGAGTGACGCGGACATCGCGATCGACGATCCGGAAGTCTCGAGGCAGCACGCCGCCCTCGAGATCTACGGAGACAAGGTGACCCTCGTCGACATGGGCTCGACCAACGGGACCCTCGTGGACGACGAGCCCGTCACGGAGGCTGCTCTCGAGAACCAGTCGGAATTCTCGATCGGCGGCTCGACGCTCATGCTGATATTGACCCCGAAAGGGTAGCTCTCAGCTGATAGCTGATAGCTTCTTTCCATGCGTCTCGCCGTAGCGATGTCCGGCGGCGTCGACTCTTCCGTCGCCGCTCTGCTGCTCAAGGAAGAGGGGCACGAGGTCATCGGCCTCTCGATGCAGCTCTGGGACCATTCGTCGGAGGCGGGGCGCACCGGGCGGTGCTGCACCGCCGACGATCTCTCCGACGCGCGGCGCGTGGCGTGGGCGCTCGACGTTCCGCACTACGTGCTCGACCTCGAGCGCGAGTTCGCCGCGAGCGTCGTGCGGCCGTTCGTCGCCTCGTATCTCGCGGGCGAAACGCCGATTCCCTGCTCCGCCTGCAACTCGAAGGTGAAGTTCGCGACGCTGTGGGATCGGGCGCGCGCGCTCGGCTGCGAGGCGGTTGCGACCGGACACTACGTCCGCAAGGGAGTGGACGCGGCGACCGGGCGTCCCCTCCTGCGCAAGGGCTCGGATCCGGCGAAGGACCAGTCCTACTTTCTCTGGGACCTGACGCCGGAGCAGCTCGAAGCGGCGCGATTTCCCGTGGGGAACATGACCAAGGAAGAAGTCCGCGCGCACGCGCGTCGCGCCGGCCTTCCGACTGCCGACAAGGAGGAGAGCCAGGAGATCTGTTTCGTGCCGCCGGGATCCCGGGCGGGCGACTTCGTCGCGCAGCAGGCCGGCCGCATGGGAATGTCCGTGCCGTCGTCCGGCCCGATCGAGGATGAAACCGGCCGCCGGGTCGGGAGCCACGACGGTCACTTTCGATTCACCATCGGCCAGCGGCGTGGAATGGGTCTCGCGTCCTCCGAGCGGCTCTATGTCCTCTCGATCGAGGCCGCGGAGAACCGGGTCGTCGTGGGTCCCGCAGCCGCCCTCGGGGCGACAGAGGCGTCGGTCTCGGACGTTCGGTTCCTTTCGGCGGCCCCGAGCGGGCCTTTCCGCGCCGGGGTGCGCGTCCGCCATCGTTCCCCCGAAGCGCCGGCGACGGTGGTCCCGACATCTCACTCCACCGCATCGATCCTCTTCGACGCGCCGGTCCGCGCGGTGGCGCCGGGACAGTCGTGCGTGTTTTACGACGGGGACGTCGTTGTGGGGGGAGGGGTGCTGAGGAAAGCTGTCAGCCGTCAGCTCTCAGCTGATAACCGATAGCTATTCCTAATTCGCGGTCTCTCCGCCCTCCGTGATCGAACCGGGAAATTCGGACCGTATCTCCCCGTAAGTGCGCTCGTAGATCTCGATGTTCTGCTGGAGCGCCCGCGCGAGCTGCTTCGCGTGGAAGGGCGTCGTCATCAGGCGGCTCATGATCTTGACGTCCGGGCGTCCCGGCACGACGCGGCCGAAGTCGAGAACGAATTCGGTGGGATTGTGGAGGATGTTCGCGAAGTTGACGTACTGGCCGTCCGCGGTCGCTTCGTCGATCGTCACCTTGACCGAGACGGGCTTCGAGTCGCTCATGGTTGGCCTCCGCGGCGGATTCTACGGCGCGGGCGCTTCGAGCCGCGGTGGTCTCTTCAGAGGCATCGCCGCCGCGTGCCGACGAGGGAGGCGGACGGCGGCGCCGGGCGGCTAAGAAGCGAAACAGGATTTCTGGGCTGACCCCGTTCGCGGCGCTCTTTAAGAGATTCCCATAGGCAGGCCGGCCGGCGCTCGAAAGGGGCTAACCTCCCCGGCCGATGCGCTCGACGGCGGCCGTTGCGGCCGCGGCTTTTCTCGTGGCCCTGGCGAAATCGGGAGGTGGCCGCCCCCCGGGCGGTGGTGCTCCGGCCGGCGGCGGCACGGTCGAGCGGCTGATCGCGGACGCGGACGCGCACTACGCGCGGCGCGCCGCGGGCCACGCCGGGTCCCGCGCCGCTTCGCTCGAGATTTCCGAGGCGATCGCAGGGTACGAGCGTGCGCTCCCCGACGCATCGAGCGCAGAGGCGCGCTGGAAGCTCGCGCGCGCGCTCTATTTCTTCGGAACGTACACGGCGCTCGACGATCCGGGCCGCACGGCCGCGTTCGCCGGCGCGCGGCGTTCCGGCGAAGAGGCCATCGCGATCGTCGGCCGCCGGAAAGGCAGCGTCCGGATCCGGGCGCTCTCTCCGGAAGCGGCCGCCGGCGCGGCGGCGGGCGATCCGGACGCGGCGGCTTCCTACTTCTGGACGGCGGTCGCGTGGGGGCAGTGGGCGCTCGCGTCCGGCCGGTTTGAATCCGCCCGTCAGGGCGCGGCGGACCGCATCCGCAACGATTCCCTGACGCTCATCCGCGTCGATCCCACGTTCGAGGAGGGCGGCGGCTATCGGATTCTCGGCCGGCTGCACGACCAGGCTCCGCGGATCCCTCTCCTGACGGGCTGGGTGTCGCGCGCCGAAGCCATCCGAAATCTGCGGCTCTCGATCGAGGTCGCACCCGCCAATTTCGTGAACCGCCATTTCCTTGCCGAAGCGCTCCACAAGGGAGACCGCGGTCAGAGGGAGGAGGCGGTCCGAATCGAGGAGGCGCTGGCGGCCGACCAGCCTTCCGAGGCGCACCTCGTCGAGGAGATCGCGCTGCAGGAGCAGGCGAGGGCGAATCTGGAGAGCTGGAGGAAAGCAGTCGGTGGTCGGTAGTCGGTAGTCGGTAGCCGCTCTCAGCCACTTCAGGGCAGAAGGATTTCGGCAATCTGGCTCGCGAGCTCGCCCACGTTCACCGACTGCGTGTTCGCGATGATCGCGACGGCGAAGCCCTTCGCCGGCACCATCAGAAGGTACGTCGAGGTTCCCTGCTGCGATCCGCTGTGACTCAGCACCTTGTCGCCTTTCCGGTCCGCGATCGTCCAGCCGAAGTACGGCGACTCCTTGCCGTCCGTGGTCTTCATCGGGACCTGCATCTGGCGGAAGGTTTCCGGCTTCAGGATCCTCCCTTGCTGGAGCGCGAGGGCAAAGCGGATGAGATCCGGCGACGTCGAGACGAATCCTCCGCCGGGGACCTTGTTGCTCGTGTCGGCGAGTGCGGCGTTGCGGAATTCCCCGGACGGGTTTTTCTGGTAGCCGCGCGCGCGGCGCGGGACGATGGCCTCGACGTCGTCCGGCCGCGTTTGCTCCATGCCCGCCGGCGCCGTCACTTTCTCGCGAACCTCGTCGGCGAACTTGTGCGACGAAGCTCCCTCGACGACACAGCCCAGGACGACGTACCCGTACGTCGAGTACGTGTAGGTCCCCGGGTCGTGGAGCAGGGGATCGTTCTTGAACGCGTCGAGCGCGGCCGTCACTCCCTCGTAGTGACGCGTGCTGTTGAAGTTCTCGCCCGGGGCATAGTGTCGGATCCCGGAGAGGTGGCCGAGCAGGTGGCGAGTGGTGATCGGCTTTCCCTTTTCGGGGAAGGCAGGGCAGTACCGCTGGATAGGGACGTCGAGCTCGAGTCTGCCGCTCTCGGCGAGCTGCATCGCGGCGACCGCGGTGAGAGGCTTCGAGATGGACCCGAGGCGCCACACGGTCGAGGCGGTGAAAGGCACCGAGTTTTCGAGGTCCGCGAATCCGTAACCATGCGACCATCGAAACTGTCCGTCGGTCGCAACGGCCACGGAGAGTCCCGAGATGCGCTGCTTCGACATCGACGTCGAGACCGCCGCCTCGACCTTCGACTGGGCTTCCCCCAGGGGCCCGGGAGGCGCCTGCACCGGCTGTGCGCGGAGGGACGCGGCGGCCGAAGCGAGCGTGAAGAGCGCGATCGCGCTCCAACGGGACGTGAGTTTCATTCCGGAGCTCCTTTTGAAGCGGGAGCTTTTCACATGAGCGGCTCTTTTTCGCGCCGGCGTTTCGCAGTAGCGTTGCCCGATGCGAACTCGCGTCTGCAATCTCCTCTCGATCGAGCATCCGGTGGCGCTCGGGGGCATGGCGGGCGTGGCCGCCGAGCGGCTCGTCGCCGCCGTGTCGAACGCCGGCGGCCTCGGAACCCTCGGGTGCGCCAACCAGCCGCCGTCGTGGATCACCGCCGCGGCCCGCGCGGTTCGCGAAAAGACGGAACGGCCCTTCGCGCTCAACCTCCTCCTTTTCCTGGCCGACGAAGGAACGATCGGAGCGGTTCTCGAAGCGAAGCCCCCCGTCTTCTCGACTTCCTGGCCGCGCGCCGATTACGACCTGCGAGCGCTCTTCCGGCGCGCGCATGACGCCGGCTCGAAGGTCATGCACATGGTCTCGACCGTGCATGAGGCTCGCCGCGCGGCGGAGGCCGGCGCCGACCTCGTCGTCGCGCAGGGCTCGGAGGGGGGCGGACACGTCGGGCTCATCGGGAGCATCGTTCTCGTTCCGATGGTCGCGCGGGCCGTGGCGCCCGTTCCCGTCCTGGCGGCAGGCGGCATCGCAACCGGTGAAGGCCTCGCCGCGGCGCTCGCACTCGGCGCGGAGGGCGCGCTGCTCGGCACGCGGTTCCTCGTCACCGCAGAGAGCCCGCTGCCGCCGGCGTTCCAGCGCGCGATCCTGGCGAGCGACGGGCACAACACTCTCCTGACGGAGATCCCGGACGTCGCGAGAGGCCGGGCCTGGCCCGGAGCGTTCTCGCGCGTCGCGCGCAACCGGTTCGTCGAGCGCTGGGCAGGCCGGGAAGGGGAGCTGCGCGCCCGGCAGGCGGAGGCGGCCGCGGGGCTGCTGCGCGCCGTCGCGGAGGGGGACGCGGAGGAGGCGGCCCTCTTCATGGGACAGGACGCGGGCTTGATCGACGCCGTCGAGCCCGCGGGAGAACTCGTACGGAAGATCGTCCGCGAAGCCGAGGAGATCCTCCGAAAACTCGGGAGCGGTATCGGCAGCGGGAGGCCGTCATGAAGCGAACCGCGCGCGGTGTGTTCCTCACTTTCGCTCTGGCAGCGACGGCCGATCTGGCGGCGGCGCAGGGAGCGCGCCGGCGCGAGCCTCCGGCACCGGCGGACGCGGCATCGGTCGAATCCATCGTCGCCGCCTACTACTCGGCCATGAGCCACGCCCCCGGCAAGACGCCGGACTTCGAGAGGCTGCGGGGCATCGTCCTGTACGTCGGAATGATCGTGCCGCCCAAGACGGCCGCCGAGAACTTCACGGTGAGCGACGTCGACGCGCTCGCCGACCGCTATCAGAAAGGCAAAGAGACGTCGGCCGCGGGCCTCATCGAAAAAGAAATCGCGCGGCGTATCGACTGCTTCGGGAGCGTGTGCCACGTCTTTTCGACGTACGAGGCCCGCCATACGGAGTCCGACGCGCGTCCGTTCGAGCGCGGAATCCGCTCGCTGCAGCTCCTGCGCGACGGGAAGCGTTGGTGGATCGCGTCGGTCACCTGGGACGTCGAGAAGCCCGACAACCCCATCCCGTCGCAGTACCTGGAGAGCGCAGCGCGCTGACCGCTCACGCGATCGGGCGGTTCAGCCTCTTCGCGCGGGGCCGCGCCGGAAGGGTCGCGAGGAGGTCCTTCGCCGTCATCCCGGAGACCGGGTGCCGCCACTCCGGCGCGATCTCGGCGAGCGGTGCGAGCACGAATCGCCGCGTATCCATCCGCGGGTGCGGCAGCACCGGATCGGGCGAGCGCCGGACCGTCCCGCCGAAATCCAGGATGTCGACGTCGATCTCGCGCTGGGCGTTGCGGCCCCTTTCGACCCGGCCGAGGTCCTTCTCGATGCGCTTGACGGCGGCGAGCAGCGCGCGGGGAGTCCCGCGCCACGTCACCTCGGCGACGGCGTTCTCGAAGTCCGGCTGAGTCGGGCCGCCAACGGGCTCCGTCCGATAGAAGGAGGAGACGCGAATGAGGCGCAGCGGCGTTAGCTGCTGAAGGCGAGAAAGGGCGCGCTCGAGAAAGCGCCGGCGGTCACCCAGGTTGGATCCGAGGCCGAGGAAGATCCTCGGCGGCTCGTCAGTACTCTTCCTCTTCGACGACTCGCGGGCTGTCGACGATCTCTTCTTCTTCCGCGAGCTCGTCGTCTTCGTCGTCGTGCTCCGCTTCCTCGACGGGCGCGGGCTCATCGCCGAACTCGTTCGCCTGCTCTTCCGGAGCGGGAGGCTCCATCAGCACGGGACGGCGGGGCGGACGAGGAGCGGGCGGCGGCATGTCGTCGGACTTCGCGTCCTTCTGGTTGGCTCCGCACTTGGGGCAGATCGCTTCCGGCTTGCCGAGGTTGTAGAACTTCGTCCGGCAGTTGTAGCACTCGTATTTTTTCCCGAGATCGGGCATCGGC
>DASQJK010000346.1:0-7608 GCA_035631095.1 Thermoanaerobaculia bacterium | reverse complement strand
GACCTCTTCTCCGTCTTCCCGCGGGTCCGTCGGGACGTAGTAGATGTTGAGCTCCAGCGCGTGAGCGCCCGCGTGCTCGATCAGGCGCGCGTACTCGATCCACGACTGAGGAGTCGTCCCGTTCAGCGACGCGATCACTGGAATGGAGACGGCGCGGCGGATCCGCTGGATCTGCTCCAGGTACTCGTCCGGCGCGAGCGCGAAGATCGCCCGGTTCGGCAGGTACGAGACGGCGTCGGCAAGGGCCTCCCCCTGGCTTTCGAGGACCAGGGCTTCGCGCTCCTCCTGGCGTATCTGCTCCTCGAAGAGGGAGTGCATGACGAGCGCCGAGGCTCCCGCATCTTCCAGACGCCGCACGGTGTCGAGATCGTCCGACAGGGGACAGGCGCCGGGCATCAGGGGATGAGCGAGCGCCAGTCCGAGATAGTTCGTCGACAGATCGGTCTTCACAGGCGTCTATCTGATCACGGCGCACAATGGTTCAATCGCATCAGGACTTCCCGCCCCGTGGATTGCAGACTCCGGGATGGAGGAGATATCCATGGATGCTTCGACCGCCCCTCGCGCGAACTCCAGGCCCATTCCGTTCGACCCGGTGTGCGGCTCTCCGCTGCCGGCTCTCTATGAGGCGAATCCCTATTGCGATGGCGGCTACACGTACTACTTCTGCTCGGCGATGTGCCGCCGCTTTTTCATCGACCAGCGCGATGGCGAGCGCCGGGCCGCCGCATCCGGCCGGCCGCAACCGACGCCCGCCAGTCCCGCTTCCTGATCCCGGGGCCTTCGCCCCTCAGAACAGGATCAGCGGCTTGATGATCCCGTCCGCCTTGTCGGCCATCATCCGGAAGGCCGACTCGACCTCGGAAAACGGGAATCGGTGAGTCGTCATGAGGGTCGGATCGATCCGGCCCCGCTCGAGCATGCGCAGCAGCCGCTGCATGCGCTCGCGTCCTCCCGGGCAGAGGCCTGTCCGAATCGTCTTGTCCGACATGCCGACGCCCCAGTCCATACGGGGGATCGGGACCGTGTCCCCGTGGCCGTGGTAACCCACGTTCGAGATGGTTCCACCGGGCCGCGTTGCACGGACGCAGTTCGCGAACGTCTCCGGGTTACCCAGGGCTTCGATCGAGGAGTCGGCGCCCGCTCCTCCGGTGAGGTCGCGGATCGCGGCGACCGGGTCCGTCTTTTCGTGGTTCACGATCTCGTCCGCACCGAAGATGCGCGCCAGATCCTGCCGCTTCGCGACGGAGTCCACGCCGATGACGAGCCCGGCTCCGAGCATGCGGGCGAAGGCGACGGCCATGAGGCCCACGGGACCCAGCCCGAAAACCGCGACTGCGCCGCCCGCCGGGATGCTCGCGTGCTCCGCTCCAACGAGGCCCGTGCTCATCATGTCGCACGCGTACACCGCCGCTTCGTCGGGGACGCCGTCCGGGATGGGTGCGAGATTCGCTTCCGCGTCGTTGACGTGGAAGAACTCGGCGAGGTTCCCGTCTTTCACGTTGGCGAATTTCCAGCCGCCGAGCGCTTCACCGCACTGCGACGGAAAACCGCGCTGGCAGTTGTCGCAGCGCCAGCACGGCGTGATCGCACCGGCGACGACGCGCTGTCCCACGCGCAGGCTGCGCACCGAGGTCCCGAGGGCTTCGATCCGGCCGATCGCCTCATGGCCGAGCGTCATGTCGCGGCGTTCGCCGATCGCCCCGCCGACGGTGTGCACGTCGGAGGTGCAGATGAGGGCCGCTGTGGTCCGAACGAGAGCGTCGGCGGGCCCGATCGCCGGCCGCTCCTTCTTCGCGATGCCCACCCGGCCGACGCCCTGCATGACGAACGCCTTCATCGTTTCGAAACGGACGGGAAGGGCTCTTTCTTCGAGGCTCACTGAGATCATGGCAACCTCCCGCCGCTACCGTGACGCAATACGCCGGCTCGCGCATGAGCCGGGTTCATCAACGGAGATCAACCGGCGATGAGGTACTCCGTGGTCAGCTCCCGGCGCGCGTTCCTCCACGCGACGTAGAGAGCCGACGCGAGCACGAGCGCCACGGCCGCGAGCGTCCACGCGCCGGGACCCGGCGACGCCGCGAACCGGAGGCCCCCGGTCTCCCACCGTCCGAAGAGCACGCTCGGAAAATCGGGCTGCGCGGCGCCGAGCGACGTGAGCTCGCGTCCGAACCGCGAGAGCTCCGCGAACAGGAGCCACAGCGTTCCGAGCGCGAAGAAGAAGTACAGGACGAAAGAGTCCACGAGCGAGCGGAACGTGCCGAGAACCGCGGCGCGGACAAAAAGGAGCGAAACGGCGCCGAGGGCGACGGCGATCCAGATTCCCTCGGAGCGCCCGCGCGAAGCGTCGAGCGCGGACGCGTTCTCCGTTACCGAGGCCGCGGAGGGCGCGACCGCGCCCAGGCGGAACGTGTAGGTCGTCGCCGTCCCGTCCGACGCACCCGGCCTCGAGACCGCGACGCTCCAGAGGGGGGCGACGAAGCTGGCCGCCGCGAGGAGAACACCCGCGATCAGGAGGAGACGCGGGCCCTTCTCGAGCGGCATCTCGAGCACCCGTTTCGTCTGTTCGATTTCAATGCGCATGACGCCTCCTGTTCTTCGGTTCCCTCGAACCTTTTTTAGCCCCGTCCGGCCGGCCGTGGCTGATGCGATCGCATCAATCCGGCCTCGGGCGGAGCGGGTTAGAACGGAGCAGCGGAGGAGCCCTGATGTACTCGCCCGTCGAGCTGGAAATCGAGTTGTTCTGCCGTGGGCTGCGCATCGACCGGACGTGCGATCTGGGCGACGACGCGCGGCGAATCGCCCGGACACGCGCCGGGCTCGGGTCGGGTCTCGAGCTCATCCTCGCAGGCGGCCGAAAGGAGCTCTGGGTCAACGTCCCCGTCCTCGAGCCGTTCGCGGCCGCCTCGCCGT
Organism: Thermoanaerobaculia bacterium; assembly: GCA_035631095.1. Classification (GTDB taxonomy): domain Bacteria; phylum Acidobacteriota; class Thermoanaerobaculia; order UBA5066; family Gp7-AA6; genus JALYUA01. Next base: position 4,692 of record DASQJK010000346.1, on the reverse strand, counting down.
TCCTTCTCCATCACGAGGACGACGGGCGCTACCGGATTCTCGACGAGCGCGGATCGGGCGAATACGCGGTGCGCCTCCCGCCGGAGCCGGCCTGGTACGGCCGCCGGACTTCTTCCGGCGTCGAGATGAGCCGCATCGGCGTCCTGCAGGGGAACTACCTCGGCGTGTACGTGTCGAACACCTGTCTCTACTGGGCGGGCTCGCCGTCGACCGCCTGCAAGTTCTGCACGACGGGCAAGAACGTCGGACTCTCGGAGATCCGCGGCAAGAAGGTCTCGGACGTGGTGGAGGTCGCGCTCGCCGCGCGCGACGAGTCGGGGTCGATCTTCACCCACCTCAACACGGGATACCACTTCGAGGACGTCGACCGGTACGAAAAAATCCACGGTCTGCGGCAGTGCGAGCCTTTCGTCCGCGCCATCCGCTCGCAGGTGGGCGGCTTCATCGGCGTGCAGTGCATGCCGGTGCCGCGCCGGATGTTCGCGGAATACGATGCATTGATCGACGCGGGCGCCGACCACTTCTCGTTCTGCTTCGAGTTCGAAGATCCGGCGGTCTTTGCGCGCCTCTGCCCCGGCAAGGCGGCGACGCTCGGCCAGTCGGCGTTCTTCGAAGCCATGGAGTACACGGCGCGCCGGCTCGGGCCGGGCCGGGTGTCGGGCGAGATCATCGCCGGCCTGGAGCCGATCGCCGCCACGAAACGCGGCATAGACCGGATCGTCGCGGCGGGCGCTTTCCCGACCGTCTGCATCTTCCGTCCGACAATCGGCAGCGAGCTCGAGAATGTGGCTCCGCCCAATCCGGAAGAGATGAAGGAAGTCTTCGCGCACGTCTGGGAGACCTGCCGCCGCGCGGGACTGCCCGTCGGGCTTCTTCCGATCGAAGTTTCGCTCGTGGTCCAGCCGGAGGAGACCCGCGGGCTTGCCCCGCCCTCCCTGCCTTCCACCCTCTACGGATGGAAGCTGTCGGCCCTCCGCCAGCTCGCCCGACCGTACGTCCAGTGGAAGCGGCGCCCGCGGCCGCCCGTCATGGCCGGCGGGCCCGCCTGGAGCGCGGGAGCACCGGGTTGATGCATTCGGATCATGCCCCGGAACCTCCTCCCCCATACCCTGCGAGCGTGACCCCAGCCATGGAGCCAAAGGCCCGGAAAGACGCGATCGACCGCCTTCGGGACAGCCTTCTGGGGATGGTCGACGCCGACAAATCGCTCTGCCGGGTCGCCGCGGAGCGCGGGATCTTCTGCCGCGGGTTCCGGCGGTGGCACGTCGCGGAGTTCGACCGCCGCTGGCGGGGAGCCATCGGCCGGAGCACTCATCTCTCCCGCGAACAGATGGAGCGCTTCGCCGACCTCTGGCAGCTCACCGAGCAGGTCTGCCGCGGCGTGTCGCTCGCGTGCGACGCCAATCGCGGTCTGGAGAGTCCGTGCCGCGGATGGGATGAGTTCTCCGACGAGGAGCTCGCGCGTTTCTGTCGCGAGCTCGACGGGTCGGGACGACCGAAGGAAGGGAGTCGTTGATGTCGAATCCAACTCCGCACATCGAAGTGTACGAGCGGCCCCGAACTCCGACGGAGCAGGGACGTCCACTGACCGCCCGCGAACGCGAGGTTCTCTCTCTCTTCGCGGAAGGGCTCGGCACGGAGGCGACCGCGGCGCGCCTCGAGATCTCGCGCGTCACGGTGCGCAACCACTCGCAGCGGATCCTCGCGAAGCTCGGCGTGCACAGCCGGCTTGCGGCGGTCGCCAAGGGACATCAGGACGGACTGATCACGCGCGCGAGTGACCCTGCTTTCTAACGATCCATGTTGATGAGATTTCACCATTGCGGCTCACGAGTAGATTGATGAGACTCGAATCACGAAATCGGCACCGGAACCATTGATCAGGCGAACCGACGAAAGGTCAGGCCACAGATGGGACTTCTGAAACGCGGTATCACGCTGGCTCTCACGTGGGGAGTTCTCGGACTGACGGTCCCCCGTACGACCGGGACTCGAGTCATCGGCGACCGTGGCACGACCCCGCAGGGGCAGTACTCCACTCAGGCGAAGGAGCACTACCTCTCGACGGACGACTTCACGTACGTCCGGCCGGGCTTTCACATCAAGGTGAACAGCGTCACCATCCCGTCGGACAACCGGCCGCTCGTCGACCTGACCTTCACGGATGACCTCGACCAGCCGCTCGATAGGGCGGGCAAGGTCACTCCCGGAGCGTTGACGATCAATCTCGTGCTCGCGTGGTACGACGCCGGAGCCCGCCAGTACACGGCCTACACGACTCGCGTGCAGACGAGCCCGATCACGAACGTCACGGCAACGCAGGCCGCCGCCGACTCCGGCGGGACGTTCACGGACCTCGAGCTCGGCCACGCCACGTACAAGTTCAAGACCGCCCTTCCGGCGGGATATGACCGGACGAAGACTCACACCGTCGCGATCTACGCGACGCGCGCGACCACGGCGATCGTCGGAAAGAATTACTTCGCGAACGTCGAGTACGACTTCCGCCCGGACAGCCAGCCGGTCACTCAGAAATGGGACGAGATCCCGCAGGCGGCGTGCAACCGGTGCCACAACCCGCTCGCGGCCCACGGGGGCTCGCGCCAGGACGTCAAGCTCTGCGTCACTTGCCACAACCCGCAGACGACAGACCCCGACACGGGCAACACCGTCGACTTCAAGGTGATGATCCACAAGATTCACGACGGCGACAACCTGCCGAGCGTCAAGGCGGGCACGCCGTACGTCATCATCGGCAACGCCCAATCCGTCAACGATTTCTCGACCGTCGCGTTCCCCCAGGACATCCGCAACTGCACGACCTGCCACGCGGCGCCCGCGGCCGACGCAATGGCCTTCGCGACGGCGCCCTCCCGGGCCGCCTGCGCCTCCTGCCACGACAACATTGACTGGGGTACCGGTGCGAACCATCCCGCCGGCGCCATGACGGACGACACCACGTGCGCTCGCTGCCACGTGCCGCAGAGCGGACAGGAATATGACGCCTCGATCCTCGGCGCGCACACGGTCCCGACCAAGTCGGCGCAGCTCAAGGGACTCAAGACGAAGGTCGTCTCGGTCACGAACGCCCTCCCCGGCCAGAAGCCGACCGTGAAGTTCCAGATCACCAATGGCGACGGAACTCCGGTCGACCCGGCGAGCCTCGGCACCAACCTGGCTGTCCTGATCGGCGGACCGACGGCCGACTACGCCGTCGACCCGATTCGCGAGACGGCCAACAAGGCGACGTTCGACGGTACGACGGCGACCTACACCTTCACGGGTGCCCTCCCCGCCACTGCGACGGGCACCTGGGCCGTCAGCATCGAAGCGCGGCGCACCATCACGCTGAACCCCGCGCCGAAGGCCGGTCCGGCGACGGTCACCGAGGGTGCGTTCAACCCCGTCTTCTACACCGCGGTCACCGACACGACACCTGTCGCACGCCGCAAGGTGGTCGACATCGGCAAGTGCAACACCTGCCACGACCAGCTCGCGCTCCACGGCGGACAGCGGTTCAACACCGAAGAGTGCGTGATGTGCCACAACCCGAACGCGAGCGACAAGGCACGCCGGCCGGCGGATCAGAACCCCGTCGAGTCCATCGACTTCAAGCGCCTCGTCCACAGGATCCACACGGGAGAGGATCTCACTCAGGACTTCACCGTCTACGGTTTCGGCGGCTCGAAGAACACGTTCAACGAGGTGCGGTTCCCCGGAGACCGCCGCGACTGTCAGACCTGCCACCTGCCGGGCACGTACACGGTGCCCGACAACCTCCCCGCGGGCCGTCTTGCGACGAACACGCCGCGCGACTACTTCACTCCGCAGAGACCCACGACGGCAGCTTGCCTGGGATGCCACGACACGCAGTCGGCTGCCGCCCACGCGTACGTCAACACGGCGCCCTTCGGCGAAGCCTGCGCGGCGTGCCACGGTAACAACGCCGAGTTCTCCGTCGACAAGGTCCACGCCCGGTAGGGTGTCCGGCCGGCCGGGCGGTCCACGCGACCGTTCCGGCCGGCAGACAAGCGAAAGGGATGTGATGGCGATCAAAGTGAGGGCGCTCGGGGGAATCTCCGCGCTGATTCTGGGCGGTCTCGCCGGATCCGTCCTTCTGGCGCAGACCCCCACCCCGGCAGGCGGCTCACCGACAGTCACGCCGGCTCCCGCCCAGGCTCCGGCGGCTACGACACCGGCAGCAGGGGCAAAGGCGGAAGCGCCTCCGCTGTGCACCGACTGCCACGAAGACCAGGGCAAATCGTTCCACGGGAACCCGCACGAACGCGCCTGGACCGGATGGGGACACGGCCAGAAGCCCGCTTCGGCGTCTCCGAACGCGCCCTGTCAGAACTGCCACGGCGAAGGCGCGCTCCACATGGAGTCCGCGGGAGAGAACAAAACCGACATCCGGGTGTTCCGCGGCCGGAAGTCTGCCGAGTTCTGCACGACGTGCCACCGCGAGAGCACGTCGCACGCCTCTTTCAAGTCCGGCATGCACGCCAACTCGGAGGCCGTCAACTGCACCACGTGCCACTCGATCCACAACCCCGACAAGAAGAGCGCGCACTTGAACGTCAAGGCTCCCCAGGCGCTCTGCCAGTCGTGCCATCCGACGCATGCGGCGACGATGAGGGAAAAGCCGTTCACGCACCGACCCGTGAACGGAGTCATGGAGTGCACGACCTGTCA
>DASQJK010000345.1:0-5359 GCA_035631095.1 Thermoanaerobaculia bacterium | reverse complement strand
CGCGGCGCCGCGCGGGTTCGTTCGCGATTTTTCCTCGGAGAAAGCGCTCGAGGCGCGGTACACCTCCGCCATCGAAGCGAAAAACATCCGCGAATACGACCGGGAGTTGTCCGCCGAGCCGCATCACGTCGGCTCCGCGCGGGGCGAGCGGAACGCGAAGTGGATTCTCGGAAAGATGCGGGAGTGGGGGCTCGACGCCCGCATCGAGACTTTTTACGTGCTCTTCCCCACCCCGAAGACGAGGCTCGTCGAGCTCGTCGCGCCCTCGCGCTTTCGCGCGGCGCTCACCGAGCCGCCCGTGGCCGGCGATGCGACTTCGTCGCAGAGCGACCGCCAGCTGCCGACGTACAACGCCTACTCCATCGACGGAGACGTGACGGCGCCGCTCGTCTACGTCAACTACGGCGTGCCCGCAGACTACGAGCGGCTGGAGAGAATGGGCGTCGACGTTCGCGGCAAGATCGTCATTGCCCGGTACGGCGCGAGCTGGCGCGGCATCAAGCCGAAGGTCGCGGCCGAGAAGGGAGCGGTCGGCTGCCTGATCTACTCCGATCCGCGCGACGACGGTTATTTCGACGGCGACCCCTATCCGCAGGGGGCGTGGCGGCCGGAACAGGGCGTCCAGCGCGGGAGCGTCGCCGACATGCCTCTCTATCCCGGCGATCCCCTGACACCCGGAGTCGGAGCGACCCGGGACGCGCGGAGGCTGGATCGCAAGGACGCCCAGACGCTCACCAAGATACCGGTCCTCCCGATCTCCTGGGGCGACGCGCGCCCCCTCCTGCAGGCCCTGGGAGGTCCCGTCGCTCCGCGCGAGTGGCGCGGCGGCCTCGCGCAGACGTATCACCTCGGGCCGGGGCCCGCGGTCGTGCATCTCGCGCTCTCCTTCGACTGGAAAATCGTTCCCGCGCACGACGTCATCGCTCAGATTCCCGGCTCGGTCTGGCCGGACGAGTGGGTGATCCACGGCAACCACCACGACGCGTGGGTGAACGGCGCGAGCGACCCCGTGAGCGGGCTGGCCGCTCTCCTCGAAGAGGCGCGGTCACTCGGGGCGCTGGTGCGCAGCGGCTGGAAGCCGAAGCGATCGATCCTGCTCTGCGCCTGGGATGGCGAGGAACCGGGCCTCCTCGGCTCGACGGAGTGGGTCGAGACGCACGCCGAAGAGCTCGTGAAGAAGGCCGTGGTCTACGTCAACACCGACTCGAACGGCCGCGGATTCCTGGGCATTTCCGGGTCACACACGCTCGAGGAGCTCGCCAACGAAGTCGAGCGGGATGTCCAGGACCCGGAGAAGAAGATATCGGTCGAACGCCGCGCGCGGCTCCGCAAGATCGACGAGGCGCGGACGGCCGAGGAAAGGAAGGACGCGCGGGAGCGCCGGAACCTGAAGATCGGCGCACTCGGGTCGGGCTCGGACTTCACTCCCTTCCTCCAGCATCTCGGGATCGCGTCGCTCAATCTCGGTTTCGGAGGCGAGGGCGGCGGAGGCGTCTACCACTCGATCTACGACGACTTCAACTGGTACACGAAGTTCTCCGACGGCGAGTTCGTCTATGGCAAGGCGCTCGCCGAGACGACGGGGCTCCTGCTGCTGAGGTTGGCGAACGCCGATCTCCTGCCGTTCGAGTTCGACACGCTCTCCGAAACGATCCGCGACTACGCGAAGGAAGTGCGCGAGCTCGCCGATCGCAAGCGCGAGGAGAACGAGGAGCAGTCGAGGAAGATCGAAGAAGGAGTCCCGGCCGCCATGTCCGATCCCCGCGACCCTTCCGCGGAGACGAAGGATCCCAGACGCGAACCGCCCGTCCCCCACTTCGACTTCGCTCCCCTTCAGAACGCATCGGATTCGCTCGAGCGCGCGGCGCGGGACTACGAGCGGGCGGCGAAGGCGGCGGAAGGCCAGATCGACCCGGCCCGTCTCGCCGCCGTGAACGCTCTCCTTCGCGACACGGAGCGCTCGATGACGCGGGAAGAAGGCCTCCCGCGCCGGCCGTGGTTCCGCCACTACGTCTACGCGCCGGGCTTCTACACCGGCTACGACGTGAAGACCCTTCCAGCCGTGCGCGAGGCGATCGAAGAGAAGCAATGGGGAGACGTCAATCGCGGAATTGCCCGTACCGCCGAAGCCATCGAGGCGTGCGCGGCAAAGATCCGCGAGGCGACTCGGGCGTTGAGGCCGTAGGTCACTCCACCCCTCCATGTCATCCTGAGCGAAGCGAAGGAACCGCCCTGTGACGGAAGGGCCCTCGTGGCGCGCCCGTCGAGCGAAAGGGCAGGTCCTTCGTCGCTGCGCTCCTCAGGATGACAAGGCGCCAGCTCCATCAACCCTTCGGGCGCATCGTCCTCGTGTACTCGGTCTCCTCTGCCCCGCCGCGCGCTACGGCCACTGTTCCGTCGCAGCGGGCGGTCACGTGGCCGTTGCCGTCCCGGATCTCCGCAGCCGCGAAGGTCAGATTGGTGCCGGCGCGCAGGAGACGCGCTTCGACTTCGATCCGGTCGCCTCGTGTCGGGCGGAGGAACGTCATCGCCAGAGAGACCGTCGCCGAGCGCGTGTTCGGGCGGGAGAGCCAGCCCACCGTTCCGATCGCGAGGTCGAAAAGGCCGGCGAGGACAGCGCCGTTGACCGCCTCGGTACCGATTCCGCCGCGGTGGTACGGCTCGACCGGGTCGATCACGGCGCGCACGCGGTCGATCCGTTCGAAATCGAGGCGCACTCCGAGCCGCTTCATCGGGCCGGAGCCGTTCCACGAGTCCGCCAGAGTTCGAAGCGATTCGAGCGTCGGGTAGGCGTCGGAAAAAGGGCGTGGCTCTTTCTGTCGCACCCGGTGAGTCTAGCGGGAGAGCAGGGGCTCTTTGCGGCGTAGAGGAGCAGGAGTCGTGAGATCGTATCCGGCATGGCACGCTCGGCACCGCGCGCCGCCGCCGCGCTCCTCCTTCTACTCTTCCCGATTGCGTCGATCCTGCCCGGACAGACCGCGCCCCGGCCCGGGACGTACCGCGAGGAAGCGCGCGTCGATCGAGTGGTGCTCGACGCCTTCGTGACGGACAAGCGAGGCGACGCGATGCCCGGTCTGACCGCTTCCAACTTCCGTGTGCTCGTCGACGGCAGGAGCGTGCCGCTCGAGTCCGCGGAGTGGATTGCCGCGGAGACTCCGGAGGTCGAGCCGGCGCGAGAAGCGGACGCCTTCGCCGCCGAGCCGCCGCCGACCGCGCAGGTGGCGCCCGGCCGCCTGATGATCTTCTTCTTCCAGACGGATTTCGTGCCGACCCGTCTGCTCGGCCTGATGCGGATGAGCATCCAGGCCAAGAAGTTCCTCGATACCCTGTTCCCGACCGACCGGGTCGCCGTTCTCTCGTTCGACTCCCACCTGAAGCTGCGGCAGGACTTCACCGCCGACCGCGAGAAGATCGTCGCAGCGATCCACACCGCCCTGCGGACCGGGAACGCGGCGCCCGTTCCGCCGCAGGCGGGGCCGTCGCTGGCTCGCAACTTCGATTACGCGGGAGCGCTCCGTGCGGTGACACCCGAGCGCGCGCTCGAGCTGATCTCGAAGGCGGCGGCGCCGATTCCCGGCGGCAAGTCGATGCTCTTCTTCGGCTGGGGCCTCGGGACGATCGGAGGGCTCACAGGTCCGGGCGTCAAGGACATCGAGGACTTCTCCGCGGCTCTCCCGGCCCTCGCTCGCGCCCGCATCACGATCTTCTCGCTGGACGTGACGGACGCCGACTACCACACGCTGCAGCACTCGCTCGAGAACATCTCGGATCTGACGGGCGGCAGCTACCTCAAGACGAATCTCTTTCCCTCGCTCGCCATCGACCGCGTCCGGCGCGCCATCGAGGGGCGCTACGTGCTCGTCTTCGTCAAGCCTTCGGGCGCGCGAGGTCATCACGAGGTCCGCGTCTCGCTGGCGGCCGTGAAGGGCCACGTCCAGACGAGGACGTTTTACGAGGACTGATCGCGCCGCGGAAGTCGCGGCGTCCCGGAATCACGGACGCTCCCGACTCACGGGCGGTAGATGAGCCCGCCGTAACCGCGGATCGAGTCGAACCTCGGGACGGCGCTTCGCACCCGCGCGACGCCGGCGTAGAGCGCGATCGACGAAGAGATCTCCGCCGGGATCAGACGATCGAGCCGGAGCTCCAGCCCTTCGAGCCGCACGAGATCGGGCTTCGCGGTCCCGGGATCCCACGCCCGCCACCTCTCCGCGTACAGGACGATCGGTCCCCCGGCGGGCGAGACTTCCGCGCGCCCGCCCTCGAACCGGTCTCCCAGCTGTGCCGCGGTCGGCAGCGCGGGGCTCTCGATCCGGTTCCAGTCGAGCGCGGCGGGCACGAGAGGCGAGGAGGCCCCTCCGACGGCGAAGCGGTCGAAGACCGTGGGCGAGCCGCTGCTCCATCCCGTCCGGCCGGAGACCGAGACGCGGCCGATCTCGCCGAAAGCGCTCAGTCGCAATCCCGCCGAGCGCTGGCTCCAGGATTCGCCCGCCGTGCGCCCGATCTGGCCGGCGGCGCTCGCGTCGAAGCCGAAGCCGTTTTTGCCGCGCGAGCGCCGCCAGCTCGCCGAGAGCCGCCCGCCTCCGAGGGCGCGCCGGAGCTGCGATCCCGCCGAGAGCGCCTCCAGGTGCTCCGCGCCTCCCCACGCGTCCGCGCGGACGCGTCCCCACGGCAGCACCGCGTCCCAGGAAGCGGCGAGCGCCCCGCCCCGGCGTTCTTCGTCCAGCTCCGGCCGCGCGGCGAGCCGCTGCCCTCCGGGACGTTCGACCGAGGAGAAGATCTGCGCGCGGAGCTCGACGGGAAGACCGGCCCAGAGGACCGCCGCCGTTCCTCCGCGCGGTCCGGCGGCATTGCCGAAGGCACCCGCGGCGATCCAGTCGAGGCGTCCCACGAGGTCGTTGCCCTGGGCGCCCGAGAGGTAGGACGCTCCGTCCGGACCCACGGTGAAGGACGAGAAGAGCCGCACGACGTGCGTCTCCGCGGCACGGTACGGCCTGGGAGCGGAGACCGGCGCCAGCTCCAGAGGACGTCGCGCCTCCGCGGCGGGCGGCGCGAGAAGAGGATCGAGCCGGGGCGGCGCGGTCCCGGCGACGGCTCCGCCGGCGGGAAGCGCGACGCGGCGCACGTCGACCCCCTTTGCGGTGAGCTCGAGAAAGAAGAGGGCGGATCCGTCGGGGATCGGAGCGGGCGAGAAAGCCCCGCCGGTCACGCGCGTGATCGGCACCGGGAGCGCCGCGCCGGATGCATCGAAGGCGGCGAGGTTCCAGACCCCGGAGGCATCCGTGGCGGCGAAGAGCGTCGTGCCGTCCCGCGACCAGGCCGGCGCTCCGAACACCGAGGCTCCGGCGGGGAGGGGGAG
>DASQJK010000344.1:0-12161 GCA_035631095.1 Thermoanaerobaculia bacterium | reverse complement strand
GCATGGAGAGCTACGCCGATTTCCTCGAAGAGATCGTGCGATCGGCGGGAGCCGCGGGCGTCGCCGGCTTTTCGATGGGTGGATACGCGGCCCTCGCTCTTCTCCGCCGACGCCCCGAGGGAGTTCGCGCGCTGGCGCTCGTCGATTCGCGGGCGGGAGCCGACGACGACGCCGGCCGCGCGAAGAGAGACCAGGCCATTTCCGACATCCGCGCCCGCGGGGCGGCGGCGGCGGCCGACGCGATGATCGACAAGCTTCTCTCGCCGGAGTCCCGCGCCAGGGCGGACATGGTCGAGCGCGTCCGCCGGATGATCCTGCGCCAGAAGCCCGAGACACTGGAATCGGATCTCACGGCTATGCGCGACCGCGCCGATCAGACCGCTCTGCTGCCGGAGATCCGGGTACCCACTCTCGTGCTCGCGGGAGAGCTCGACGCGATCACGCCTCCGGGCCCGGCGCGCGAGATGGCCGCCTCCATTCCCGGCGCCGAGTTCGTCGAGATCCCCGGCGCCGGCCACCTCTCGCCCGCCGAAAAACCGAAGGTGGTGGCCGCCGCGCTCGGAGCCTTCTTCGCGCGAGCCATGGCCGGCGCATGAAGCTTTTCGCGCGCTCGGGCTTTTCCGCGCCTGCCGCTCCGCTTCGACTCCACGTCGGCTGCGGGCAGGAAGCGATTCACGGTTGGGTGAACATCGACAACAAGCAGCTGCCGGGCGTCGACCGGGTCCTCGACGTGACGGAGGGGCTGCCCTTCGAGAACGCGTCCACGATCTACGCGGAGCACTTCCTCGAGCACCTCTCGCTCGACCACGGTCTCGCGTTCCTCGCGGAGTGCCGCCGCGCGCTTTCCGATGACGGCATCCTGCGCCTCTCGACACCGAACCTCGACTGGGTCTACCTCACGCACTACCGCGTCTCTTCGTGGAAAGACGACGGCGAGTCGCTGGTGGACTGCCTCCAGCTGAACCGAGCGTTCCACGGCTGGGGCCACCAGTTCCTCTACAACCGGGTGATGCTATCCGGCGCCCTCCGCGCGGCGGGCTTCGAGCGAGTCGTGTTTCAGCGCTACGGCCAGAGCGACGTGGACGAGCTGAAAGGGCTCGAGCGCCACGAGACCTGGGAAGACACCCCGGAGCTTCCTCACGTGCTGATCGCGGAGGCGTCGGGGCGGCGGCAACCCGCGCCGCTTCCCGAGAAGCTGCTGACGGAGTTTCGCGAGGCGATCGGGACCCGCTGAGGCGGCAGGGCGCCGGCCGGAGCCCCTCACGATGTCGAGCTCCCTCGCGCTTCTTCTCGCCTTCGCGGCTTTCTGCGGCGCGATCGCGATCGCGGCGAAATGGGCCGGCGGGCGCGTCGGCGCTCCCGAAACGGCATTCTTCTTCCTGCTCGCGATCGGCTATCTCTTTCCCGGCTTCTTTTCCGGGCGGACCATACTGCCCGCCGATCACGCGATGCTTCTCGCGCCCTGGAGCCACGTCGGGGCGGGAGATCGGTACAACGCGAACCTCAACGACGCGGTGACGCAGATGGCGCCGTGGGCGAAAGCCGTTCGCATCGCGTGGAAGGAGGGTTCGCTTCCGCTGCGGGACCGATGGAACGGCGCGGGCATGGCGCTCGCGGCCAACGGCCAGTCGGCCCCGTTCTCCCCGTTCACGATCCTGATGCTCCCGTTCGCCTTGTGGGCGGGTTTTACCCTCCAGGTCGCGGCGAAGCTCTTTCTGGCACTGTCCGGGTTTTCTCTGTGGCTTCGCGAGCTCGGCATCTCGCGAGCCGCCGCCGTTTTCGGATCGGTGCTGTTCGCCCTCTCCTTCACGATGGCTCCGTGGCTCCTCTTTCCGCACACCGCCGTGATCAGCCTTTTCCCATGGGCTCTGTTCGCGATCGAGGTCTCCCGCCGAGCGGAGCCGCAAGCTCGATTTCGCGGGGAGATCCTCCTGGCGTGCGTGCTCGCCGCGTGGCCGCTTTGCGGGCATCCGGAGAGCATCGTCATCTGCGTCCTCTTCATGCTGCTCTGGTTCGGAGCGCGCGCTGCCGCCGGAGACCTGCCGGATGCGCGGAGGCTCGCGGTGCGAACGGCACTTGCCGCCGTCGCGGCTGTGACGTTGACCGCCTTTCTCACGCTGCCGGAGGCGGTGGCAATTTTCGCTTCCAACCGCGTACGCGTAGCCGAGGCGTTTCGCAGCGCGCTTCCGGCGGCGCTTGCCCCGCACACGCCTTATTGGTGGACGGGAATCCTGACGTCGCTCTTTCCGAGAGCCCTCGGAGACGCCATCCGTTCGCCGATGATTCCCGGGGGCGCCGGCCCCTTCCCCGAAATGACACTGGGCTACTTCGGCCTCGTCGGCGCGGCGGCCGCTCTCCTCCTTCTCCGGCCGGGCTCCCCTCGGAAAAAAGCGGAGCTCGCCCTGCTCCTTCCGGTCGCCCTGGGGGCCGCCGCCGCGACCGGCACATGGCCCGTGTTCGAGGCGGCGATCCGGATTCCCGGGCTGCGCCTCATGTTCGTCCTCCGCTACCTCTCCTGGGTTGCGCTCGCAGGGCCGGCGATCGCCGCCTTCGAGGCCGATCGCCTGGCTCGGGACGCGGCGTCGCAGCCGCGCGGCCGCGCCGCGCTCGGCCTGGCCGGAGCGGCCGCCGCGCTCGCGCTGGTCGCGATCTGGTGCTATCGGAAATTCGAGCCTCTCCATGCGGCCGCGGGCGGCCTTCCTTCCCAGAAGCGGGCCCTCGCGCTCGCCCTGTCGGCGCTGGCGGCGGCGCTTTGCGTCGCAGTCGGGGTATGGGCGCGCCCGCGAATCGCCCCCTGGCTTCCCGCTATCCTGGCCCTCGCCGCCGCCGCCGAGCTGACCTGGCAGGGGACGCGGCTCTACCGGTTCCAGCCGCCCGCCCGGCTCTATCCCGACACGCCGATGCTGGACTTTCTCCGGTCGAAGGCCGGACCGTTTCGCATCGTTGGAGAGGGCGCGGTCCTCTATCCCAATTCCAACGTGTTCCCGGCGCTCGAGGACGTCCGCACTCACGATCCGGTCGAACGCAGGGACTACGTCGATTTTCTCGACCGGTCCGCGGGCTACCCGCCCCTCGACTACTTCAAGCACATCGGCAACTTCAACGCGCCCGCGCTCGACCTCTTGAACGTCCGTTACCTCGCGGGCGAGCCGGGGTGGAAACCGCCTGGAGAAAAGTGGAAACCGGTGTACGACGGGAAAGACGGCGTGGTGTTCGAGAACCCGCTCGCCCTTCCGAGGGTCTTTGACGCGCGGCGCATCCCTCCAGAGGGGCGAATGCTCGCCGGCTCGGTGGTTGTTTCTGGCTATCGCGAGTCGACCAACTCCGCCTCCTTCCACGCGCGGCTCGCGGAGCCGTCTCGTCTCGTCGTCAGCCTCGTTCAGGACGGCGGCTGGTCGGCGAAAGACGGTTCGGGCCGGAGGATTCCACTGGCGCGCGCGGAGGGATTGCTGCTCGCGCTTGACCTTCCGGCCGGCGACTCCGACGTGCGGCTCTCCTATCTCCCGCCCGGGATGGCAGCCGGCGCGTCGATCTCCGCGGCGGCGGCGGTTCTGATCCTTGTCGCGGCGCTCCTGCGTTTCAGGGCGCGAAAGCGCTCGTATCCGCGAGGCTCGCCAGCACGCCTGCCTGGCTGAAGTAGGTCCGCAGCGTTCCCGTGGCCGTGTCGGTCACGGTGATGACGTATTCGACGTCCGAGAGCGCTCCGGCGAAGAACCAGTACCGGCCGTTCACCGCGCGCCCGTCGACCACCTTCACCACGAGCTCGACGTTGTTGTCGGAGAAGAACCAGAAGTAGCCCGTGTCGGTCGTGAGAGGAACTGCGGCCCCCACGCCCGCGCTCGTGCCCGCCACGCGCCACGCGACCTGGACCCGGAAGCGCCCTGCGTTGAGACAGAGGGACGTGCCGTCGGGAATGCACGAGCCTGGCGCGCCGGCTCCGACGGATGCGAGAGCCACCTCGGCGTCTACCCGCGGGATCGTGAGCCCGTTTCGAGGGTCGAGAATCGGCTTCCCCGTGCGGATCAGGGTGCTCTCGATCTCGTCCGGCGACATGGACGGGCGCGCCTGGAGAAGCAGCGCGGCGGTCCCTGCGGCGTGAGGAGCGGCCTGGGAAGTGCCGAAGAAGGTGGAGGTCCCCGTCACCCCCGCGGACGTGATCGCCGCTCCAGGGGCAAAGAGCTTCAACCCGGGCGCCGAGTTGCCGAAGCACGCCACCTTGTCGGGGGCCGTCGGCTCCGAGCAGCCGAAGAGGGAGAACGTCCCGAAGTTCGCGTCGTACGTGGCGCCAACCGACACCGCGGCGGAGACGCAGGCCGGGGCTTCCATCTGCGTCGTCGACCGGTCGTTTCCGGAGGAGACGAACACCGTCACCCCGCGCGCTCGAAGAGCGGCGACGGACTGCGCGAGCGCGATCGCGGGTGCGGAGGCGCCATCGCACGGAGCGGAGAAGAGCGCGAAAGTCCCGAGGCTCATGTTGACGATCCGCACGTCCGGCCGATTGGCGCGCACCCATTCGAGCCCGGAGATCACCTGCGCGGTGCCCGAGAAGGAGAGATTGCGGTCGAGCACCTTCACCGCGACGACTTTCGAATCCGGCGCGACGCCGGGCGGAGCGACCAGACCCGCGGAGGTCACGATGCCGGCCACGTTCGTGCCATGCCCGTGATCGTCCACGGCGCTGCCGGCCCCCGCCTGAGCGCGCTGCCCGTTCGGGCAGCAGCCCGACCCATCCAGATTCATGCAGAAGCACTGCTGCCCGGCGACGTCGTCGGCGAGGTCGGGTTGGTTCGCCGTTATCCCGGAGTCGAGGACCGCCACGGTCACGCCGCGTCCCGTGACTCCGATCCGATGCGCGGAGTCGGCGTGGATGAGAGGAACGCTTTCCGAGAGGTTGCCCTTCCCTGGAAGGTCGAGGTCCACTCGAAGGACGTCGGAGTCCCGGGCGAGCTTGTCGAGCCCGCTCGCCGTTACGTACCCCGCGGCCGCGGGAAGTTCCGGCCAGTCTGCGACCGGTTCGAACTCTTCCGGAGAGAGCCGAGAGAGAGAGAGAGCCTTCGCGGCGACGCCCTTGCCCCTCGTGGAGCTTTCGCGAAAGACGACGATGACGCGCGGCCTCCCGCCGTTCCGCACCGCCGCCGCCACGTCGGCACCGACATCGCCGGCGTTCGCGTAAAACGCGCCGGCGAAGAGGACCAGCGCGAGCACGCCGGCGTTCGGGCGCATCCTCCGCCCCGAACGCTCTCGCGGTGGCCCCGTCGGGCACTCAGCGTGCGCGAAAATCGGAAGGTGGTGCACGAATTTCTGCCCCAACGGCGCGGATCAGCAGACTACGTTCGCAAACGGAGCCTGAGCCTCGAGGGATGCCGGATCCTTATACTGTGATCCCCATGCGCCAGTTCTGTCTGCATGCCGGACGGTCAAATCTACTGTATTCGTCGCCGGAACGAAGAACATCTCCCTCTGCCTTCCGACACTCGAAGGCGTAGGACCTCTTGCTGGAACGCTCTTCGAAATTGCCTTCTAGTCCGGGCGCTGGTTCCCGCTGGAATGATGCGGAGCTCGCCACCGCCATAGAGTCGAAAGTCTGGACGGCCTCACCGACGGTCCGAAAGTACCTTCACCGGCTCGCCTCGGGCCACCCGGACTGCGACTGGCCGACGTACGTTCGCGCCAAACACATCCCCGCGTCCGTCGAGCGCCTCCTCGTCCTCGGGTGTGGATCAGGTTGGCTGGATCGCGCCCTGATGGCAAAGGGCGGAATCGGTTCGATCGTCGCCTGCGACTACGCCGCCGCCACCGTGGAACGCGCGAAGGAGCTCGCAAGGGCGGAGGGCCTGGACATCGACTACCGCGTCGTCGATCTGGAACACGACGAGCTGCCCGGGTACGGCTTCGATGCCATCGTCGCAAACGACGTTCTTCATCACATCACCAACCTCGAGAGCCTCTATGCGAGGATCCAGGCCAGCCTGAGACGCGGGGGCCACTTCATCTTCTCCGAATACGTCGGGCCCAATCGATTCCAGTATTCCGACGCGCAGATGGACGTCATCAACCGTTACATGCGCGTCCTCCCGGACCACCTCAGGTACGACCCATGCCTGAAGATCACCCTCCGGAAGAAGGAGAGGCTGTCGATCGAGCGCGTGCTTGCCGACGACCCCACCGAGGCGGTCCGGAGCGAAGACGTCCTTCCGCTGGCGCGCTCGATGTTCGAGGTGGAAGCCGAGTATCCATACGGAGGAAGCCTCTTGAGCCCGCTCCTCTACGAAATCATCGTCAATTTCAACGAGGAAAATCCGGAGGACCGCAGGCTGCTCGAGATCCTTTGCGACGCCGAAGATCGGCTGATCCGGTCCGGGCATCTGTCACCCGACTTCTGCGTCTTCGTTGCCCGCCGTCCCGAATTGTCCGATCCGTGAATCACGGCCAGGCTTTCCGCTTCTCGCCGGCCCCGCTCCCGACCAGCTGACCCGGAATCAACGCTCCGGCGGAAGCTCGAAGAGAGAGGCGCCCCGGTTCGACCCCACGAACTTCCAGCCTTTCGGAAGAAGCTGCGTCGCCTGCTCCACCTCGAACGGGAGCATCAGGGCGTAAAAACGGTACCCCGCCGCCTCCGTTTCGCGGCGAAAAACCGGAAAGTCCTTCGGGTCGATCCAGTCCCAGCGCACGAGCTCTCGCAACCCGTAGCAGCGCATCGCGCCCGAGAACTGCATGGCGAGGACGAGCGAGCGCGCCGGTACGCGGGCGGCCGCCCAGCGCACCGTCTCCGGATAAGCCGACTCCCCCCTGCCGACGTCGAGGAGGTCGAATCTGTGCGCGACCCGGATCCCCTTGCCGCAGACGAGGACGAAAGACGCGGCTACCACCCACTTTCCGACGCGGCGGGCTGCCGAGCCGGGGCGGTTCCGGAACCAGGCGAGGAGGTCTACCCCTGCCACGGCCGCTGCGATCGCCAGCGCGGGGATGCCGGGCAGAAGGTAGCGCGTGTACCACCAGGTTTCGTAGGGTCCGTAGGTGGAATAGAAGAGATAGAACACCGCGAACCAGGAGAAGAGAAGCAGGCGGCGGCGCAGCGGCCGAAGCCGGTCGAACGCCGCCGCGAGCCAGACAGGCAGGATCAGCGGCGACATCATCGCGGAGATCCAGTAGGCGTAGTGCGCCAGGCGGGACGGGAGGTTCGCGAGCGAGAACGACGACTCCGCGGAGATTTCCGAGTATCCCGTCCGGAGGGGTCCACCGTAAGCGGCCCGGTTGAACGTGAGAAAAACGCACGCCGCAGGGATGCCTCCCGCGAGGAAAGCCGCCCACGCCCGTATCGAGGGAGCGAGGGCGAAGGCGAGCGGCAGCAGAAGGATCGCTGACGAAGGCCGCACGAGCACGCCGATGCCAAAGGCCATCCCCGCGCCAGCCGCCCACAATGCGCTCCCGCGCGACTTGAGTGCGAGCCACACGGCCGCGAGAGCCCACAGCGCCGCCGGGACGTCGCTCATGAGCTGAAGCGCGAAAAACGTCAGCACCGGAACGCTCGCGAACATCGCCGCGGCGGCGGCCGCCGCGAGGCGCGGGAGGTCGAGCTCCCGCGCGCACAGGTACACGAGCAGCACCGAGACCACGGCGGAGAGCGGGCCGATGAGGAAAGGGCCCACGGACCAGCCGAAGATCGCCGCGAGCGCGATCGCCTGGAGCGGCAGCCCGATCGGATACATCGTCACCATCGTTCCGGTGCGGTGCCCCGGGATGTAGCCGAGCGGGATGAAGAGACGCTGCCGGCTGACAGGCTGCTTGAGCCGCGCGAGCGCGTCGATCGGCTCGAGCACGCGGCCCGACGCGATCGCGCGGGCGGCGTTCAAATAGCCGGAGCTGTCCGATCCGCCAACCGAGGTGGACTTGTGGAAGAAGAGCAGAACCCCGTAGCCGACGAGAAGCACAGCCACCAAGCCGCGGAAAGTCCACGCGGCCTTCGTCTCGCGCTCCACCTCGAACATTCTACGTTTGAGATCATGCCCCTTGGCGCGAACCTTGCCCTGCGGGAAGACGCCGGCACGCGAAGGAGGCAACGATGCGATGGGAAGGCGAACGCGAGAGCAGCAACGTCGAGGACGCGAGAGGATTTTCGATCGGGGGGCGCGGAGCCGGCATAGGCTGCGGCGGGCTCGTGATCATTCTCCTGGTGTCCTGGCTGACCGGGATCAACCCCCTGCAGCTGTTGAACATGGTGGAGCAGACCCCTTCGTCCTCGACGTCGCAGGCGCCGTCCGCCCCGGCGCAGGGCAACCCGGCCGAGCCGGGCCGCCCAGGCCAGCCCGCGGACCGCCTGGGCAAGTTCGCTTCCGTCGTGCTCGCGTCGACCGAAGACGTCTGGAAGGACATCTTCCAGAAATCGGGACGCACATACCACGAGCCCCGGCTCGTCCTGTTCTCGCGCGCGATCAACTCATCGTGCGGCTTTGCGAGCGCGGCGACCGGGCCTTTCTACTGCGAGCAGGACCAGAAGGTGTATCTCGATCTCTCCTTCTTCCAGGAGCTCTCGACGCGCTTCGGGGCAAGCGGCGACTTCGCGGACGCGTACGTCATCGCTCACGAGGTCGGGCACCACGTGCAGGACGAGCTCGGCCTGTTCCAGCAGATGGGCGGACGCCGCTCCCGGGGGCAGGACTCCACATCCGTACGGATCGAGCTGCAGGCGGACTGCTTCGCAGGCGTCTGGGGATTCCACGCCAACCAGGATCGGCACATCATCGATCCGGGAGACTTCCAGGAAGGACTCCGTGCCGCATCGGCGATCGGCGACGACCGGATCCAGAAACAGACCCAGGGCTACGTGGCGCCGGAGTCCTTCACGCACGGCTCCTCGCAACAGCGCGCCGAAGCGCTCCGCACGGGACTCGAGTCCGGCGACCCCGGCCGCTGCAACAC
Source organism: Thermoanaerobaculia bacterium (assembly GCA_035631095.1). GTDB lineage: Bacteria > Acidobacteriota > Thermoanaerobaculia > UBA5066 > Gp7-AA6 > JALYUA01. The sequence continues at coordinate 3,242 of DASQJK010000344.1, read as the reverse complement.
TTTTCACTAGCCCGGCGGAAAGACTCGCAAGCGCTCCTGGAAGTTTCCGGGGCCGACCGCAGCGCGGTCGCGATCGCTTCCGCCTCACCTCCCGTTAGCGGTTGGCTGGTCCGCCGCTTCGCCGGTTCGCGGATTCGCAGTCTGTCCGGTTCGACTCGACCCGGGCGGAGCAAGCGGCCGACGCGTGGGCCGCCCGCTTGCTCCAACCCAGCCGCGAGACGCTCTAACCGCTCCTGCGGATCAGAAGCAGCGCGACGGAAGCGAGGATCGCGCCCAAAAGAAGCAGCATTCCCGGCGAGAGCGTGGGAACGACCGCTCCCGGCTGTGTGACTGCCGGCGTCGGCGTGGGCGTCGCCGCGCCGACGGGCGTGTTGGTCGGCGTGGGCGAAGCGGTCACGGTACCAGTCGGGGTCGGTGTCGGAGTCAGCACCACGCCCAGAGGGAAGCACGCCGAAAATTCGGAAGTGTTGAAAGGGAGCTCGGTGGCGGTCGCGGTGAAGATCGTTTGACCCGGCGGAACAGGGAAAGTCACGGGGCCGAAGCTGACGTTGCAGTTTCCGACCGGCGTCGTCACGTTGGCGGAGCCGAGGAAGGTTTGTCCCTGACCGTTGCCGCTCGGATCGCAGGCGGTGTTGGAGAAGAACTCGAGCCGGAAGTCGGCGCTGGCGGTGCTGTTGAGCGTGCCCGAGATCGTGACGTTGCCGCCCGCGATCACCGCCGAGGTGATCACGGGAGAGTTCTGAAGGTTGTTCGGTCCGGTGTCCAGATCGCAGTTGTCGTTGGGGAAGGCGGTTGCCTTTATTCCGTAGCTGATGCCCAAAAAAGTGTTCCCGTAAATCGAATTTCCCGAGATGAAATTGTCCGTCCCCCCGTTGGGGATCACCCCGAAGCCGTTATTGAACGCGATGGTGTTCGGCTGCCCGGCGCCCGTTCCGCCGATGGTGTTGTTTCCGCTCGTTATGTAGATCCCGCCGAAATTGCCGTTGGGCAGCGGCCCGGTCCCATTCGCCTGGGTCCCGATCAGGTTCCCTTGCACCACGACGTTTCCGGACCCGGTCGAGATGTCGATGCCGCCCTGACCGTTCCCCGAGACGAGGTTGTTCAGGATCATCATGTCGGACGCGTTGTCGATTCCGATTCCGTTCACGGTCAGCGCGATCGTCCCGGTCTTGTCGGAACCGATGAAATTGCCCTGGATGAGCGTCCCCGTCGCTCCGAGCTCGATGAACGCGCCCTGGGTGTCGCCAGACAGGAGGTTTCGGTCGGCGGGATTCGGTCCGCCGATCGTCGTGCCGGTTCTCGAGCCGTTGATTCGGATGCTGAAGCCGCCGACGATGTTCGGCCGCGCGATCGTGCCCGTCGGATCCGTGCCGATGAAGTTGCCGCGGATCGTCGTGTTGTTCGCGTTGACCAGGATGTTGTCGACCCCCCGGTTGAGCACGAGACCTCGCACGGTGCTGCCGGGCGCGTCGAAAGAAAGCTCCCCGACCCCCGCAAGGTTGAGCTCCACGAGCAGGACCGTATTCAAAGCCGCGGGAAAAGCGGCGGTGTTGGGGCTCGCGCCGGGCTGCGTGTACCCGTCGATGGTGACCGGCTCCGTCAGCGTCGGCAACGCCGTGCCCGAGGGCGCGATCGTGTGAACGCCCGCGCCCGCGATGTTGAACGCGATCGTGTCCAGACCGGCCGCGCCGGCCGCGCATTCACCCGCCGTACCGCCGGAAGCCGTATTCGTGTTCGCTGCGATGATCGCTTCGCGGAACGTGCACTGCCCGTCGTTCGCGACGACGTCCGCCGTGCTGTTCACCGTGATCGTGTTCGCGTAGGCGGCGGTGGGTATCGCCGCGATCGCCGCCGCTATTGCGATTTGAACCGAGATCCTAAGCAGTCTCCCCATCCGAATTTCTCCTCCTCAAATGAGACGTCGCGACGCCGAGTGCGACGAGCTCCAAATGGAGCCGAGCTCGTGAGTTACGAGAGCTCGGGAGGAGAGCGGGAGGCGGGGAACTCCGCAGCGGGAGCCGGAGGAGCGGTTACGAAAATGCTCGCCAGAAGACGAAGCGGTCGAAACGTCGCGCCGAAGGAGAACAGCCGCACCGGGGACGCGGTGTAATCGTGATGGAAACAGGCGAGGCAGGGATCATCGTCGATCAGCCGCGCCGCTCCCATGCCGACATCGGCCCTCGCTTGTCTCGGTTCGCCCGCAACGAAAATGCCGGAATCGCTCGGTCCGTCGGTCAGAAGGTCCTCGAGCGAGTTGGCGTGGCGGTGTGGCACGAAACTCACGGAGAAGAAGAGAGCGAGACAGTACAGCGCCCCCAAGCGGTGGAACCCGGGCCGTTGGACCGTACCTTCCTCCCCGGCGAATCAGCGCGGCGCCGACAGGGCGGCAGCCGCTCGATCCTGTCTTAGACGCGGCACTAGGCTACAGGCCGCGCGTCATCCGGGTCAAGCGCGCCGGCGCCGCCGCCGCGGGGAGGCTCGTGGGAGCCGCGCTCGGAGACCGCTCTCCGGCGGTCGTGATCGCCCCCAGTCTCGGCGATCCAAACGAAACGGGGCAGATTCTCCTCTCGAGCGCCGAGCCCACGTCGTCGTGCAGAAAAAAACAAAAGCCCAGGAACTCATCCTGGGCTCACAAATAATTCCCCGGCGACGTCCTACTCTCCCACGAGGTCTACCTCGAAGTACCATCGGGGCTGAAGGGCTTAACTGCCGTGTTCGGAATGGGAACGGGTGTGGCCCCTTCGCTAAGATCACCGGGAAAACCAATTACAGTTTTCCTTACTATCAAGAGAGTCGTCAGTTGAAGTTTCGAAGATTCGCGGCTTAAGAATTTTATGGTCAAGCCGCACGGCCGATTAGTACTGGTCAGCTTCACGCCTTGCAGCGCGTCCACACCCAGCCTATCAACGTGGTCGTCTCCCACGGGCCTTCAGGGGGTTACCCCCGGGAAATCTCATCTTGAGGAAGGCTTCCCGCTTATATGCTTTCAGCGGTTATCCTTTCGAACATCGCTACCCGGCCATGCCGCTGGCGCGACAACCGGTGCACAAGAGGTTCGCCCCTCCCGGTCCTCTCGTACTAAGGAGGGATCCTCGCAAATTTCCTGCGCCCACACGAGATAGGGACCGAACTGTCTCACGACGTTCTAAACCCAGCTCACGTACCGCTTTAACCGGCGAACAGCCGGACCCTTGGGACCTGCTTCAGCCCCAGGATGCGATGAGCCGACATCGAGGTGCCAA
>DASQJK010000343.1:0-4543 GCA_035631095.1 Thermoanaerobaculia bacterium | reverse complement strand
GAAGATGTGATCGACCACCGCGCGAATCGAGCGGCCGCTCGAGACGTACACGTCGGCGAGCTCGTCCACCACCCATGCGGGCGGATCGTTGTAGGCGAAGAATGCCCAGAGGTTCGACGCGAGGAAACGCCCCGAGAGGCTGCCTCTCTGGTCGGCCGCCTCGAGAATGATCCGAATGGCGTCTCCGCCGTCCCAGTTTCCCGTCTGTCCGAGGATGGTCTTGCTGCCGGTGTCGTGGTTCGACGCGGAAAACGAGAACACGTACTGCGACGCGGGCGCGCCAGTCGGCTTGGTAATCGTCCAGCCGGTGAATGCGCGGGCGACTTCCGTCACGTCGCGCTGGGTGTAACGGTCCACTCCGAGGGTGAAGAGCTCCATCAACTCGCGCGCGTAGTTCTCGTTCGGGCGGCCCTTCGTGTTGGTGTAGTTGTCGAGCCAGATCAGCATCGCGGGGTCTTTGGTGATCGCGAGGACCAGGTCGTCCAGACGGCCCAGGGCGAGCGACCGCTGCGTCTTGTTCTGGTTCAGCATCAGCGTCGCGTCGTTCACCTTGGCGATTCCGGAGGTCAGGACCTGGTTCCAGAAGAACGTCATCTTCTCTTCGAGAGGCCGCGCGGTGAATGCCATGCGGTGGAGAAACCACTTCTGCAGTCCGCTGGTGGTGGTGAGGTCGTACGCGGGTGTCGTCGCCGGCGGCTGAACGGTCGTCAAAGTGGTGAGCGCCGATTCGAGCGCCGAGTTGTCGACGGAGTCGGTCGTCACGAAGGACCGGACCGCGGCGTCGTGTCCCATCGCGGTCAGGGCGTCGATCTCGGCAGGCGTTCCGCCGAACCCGGCGCGTCTCGCCAGGTGGTGGGCCGCCGAACGATTCCAGGAGATGGCCATCGGGTGAATTGGCGGAGAGCGGCGCTCTCCGGATGGCGAGAAGGATACTACCGACTACCGACTACCGACCGCTCAAACGTAGCCCTTGTTCAAGAACCCCAGGTTCGGCCACCCCGCCCCGAGGATCGCGCTCGAGTCCGCTTTGAGCCAGTCCGAGAGGATCGTCCCGTAATACGAGCGGAAGTCGTTCTCGAACACGAGGTTGCCGTTCGAGTCGAGGCTCGACAGGTTCGGGGCCCCTCCGTAGATCCCGGGCTTGACCGCGTCTCCCACCACGAAATGGGGGGCGGCCGTCCCGTGGTCGGTCCCGTTCGACGCGTTGTCCTGGACCCGGCGGCCGAACTCGGACCAGCTCATGAAGAGCACGTCGTGCGATTTTCCGTGCGCATCGAGGTCGTCGAACAACGCCTTGATCCCGTCGGACACCGTCTTTAAGAGAGCGTCATGGTCCTTGTCCTCCGCGGCGTGGTTGTCGAAGCCGCCGAAGGTGGCGTACAGGATCCGGGCTCCCACGTTGGCGTTGATGATCTGCGCGATCAGGAGGAGAGCGGAGCCGAGGCTGCCGCTCGGATACGTCCCTGCCGCGACGTAGCCCGTGCCGACGGTCTGGAGCACGTTCGAGGAGGCGATCGCGTCCTGTCCCATCTGCCCGACGCTGTCGATCGGCGTCGCGATCTCGTAGTCCTGCCCGTTCTCACGCAGGAAAGCGTTGACCTGGTTGTTGCGGTCGCCCGCCGCGGACCCGTCCGTCTGATACGAGTACGTGGCGAGCGTCAGGAAGGACGGCACGGACACGTTGTCGGCGAGGAGCGTGCGCGGAAGCGACTGGCTGATCGCCGTGCAGGAGAGCGGGTTCCCGTTGCCGGCGATCGTCGCGTCGGCCCACCTTCCGAGCCAGCCGCGATGTTGCTCGAGCGTCGGGTCCGCCGTGTGCCAGATGTCGCGCGAGGCGAAGTGCGAGAGGTTCGAGTTCGGATAGCCGACTCCCTCCACGACGGCAACGCGGTTCGCGTCCCACAGGGATTTCAAGCCCGTCATCTGCGGATTCAGGCCGAGCTTCGAATCGAGCGGGAGAACGGAGCCGACCGGGATCCCGATCCGAGACCGCACCTGGGGGTACTTGCTGTCCGCGTAAGGGATGACGGTGTTCAGTCCGTCGTTGCCGCCCATGAGCTCCAGGATGACGAGCGTACGGTTGGCTGCCGCGGCGTCCGACTCGATCGTCTCCTCGAACTTCTTCGCGCTCGCCACCGCCCACTTGGGCGCCATCGCGGAGACTGTGACGAAGCCCGCGCTGCGGAGCAGGAAATCGCGGCGTGAGAAACCCATGGCGGCCTCCGGTTATGCGAAGTGGAAAGCGGCGCTCGTGAGCATCAGGTGCACGAGACCGCGGACCTTCTTGTCGACGTTCGCAGCCGTATTGGTCCACGCGACGAACTGCCCCGCGTCGTTGGTGTTCATGTAGTCGATCCAGGACTGCCGGACCGACGGCGACACGTCCGCGACGTTCAGCCGGTCGGCGACGATGTCCACCACCTTGTCGGCCGAGGACGCGTCCTTTCCCTGGAGGATCTTCGTCGGGTCGAACCGCGTGCCGGCGGCGCCGCGGTTGCTCGCGAGGGTGTTCGCCATCGTCGCCCGGTTGAAGACGGTCCCCGTGTTCATCCAGGAAAGCCCCCAGTCCCACCCCTTCGCGTCGGAAGGGTCGAAGAGGACCTGACCCATGCCCGACAGCGACGCGCTCGGCGTCGCGAAGTCCGTGGTCCCCTCGAGCATGCGCACAGCCGCCACCGCGTACTCGACGGGGGTTCGCACCCAGGTCTTGCGGGCGTGCCGCTCGTAGAACTCCGGGCTCGAGAAGATCGCCCGAAGCACCTCTCGAATGACTCGCCCGGAAGAAACGTAGACCGCCGCGAGCTGATCGACGATGAAGTCCGGCGGATCCTCGTAGGCAAAGAAGGTCCAGAGCTTGCCGCCGATGAAGCGGCCGGAGATGGAACCCCGCGAGTCGGAGGCGTTCAGGAGGATGTCGATGGCGTCGGCGACGTTCCAGTTGCCGGTCCGTCCGAGGATCGTCTTGCTCCCGTTGTCGTGTTGAGACGCGTTCACGACGAAGGTCGCGCCGTTGTAGTTGTCCGCCTGCGTGTAGTTCTGGACAGTCCACCCCGTCAGCGCCCGGGCCAGCTCGGTTACGTCCGTCTGCGTGTAGTTCCCGATACCGAGCGTAAAGAGCTCCATGAGCTCGCGCGCATAGTTCTCGTTCGGCTTTGCCGCCTTGTTCAACCAGTTGTCGAGCCAGACCAGCATCGCGGGGTCAGCCGTCATTTTGGTGACGAGGTCGTCGAACTTGCCGAGCGCGTACTGCCGCTGCGTCTTGTTCTGGTTGAGCATCAGGGTGACGCCGCGGACCTTCGAGATGCCCGACGTCCAGTGCAGGTTCCAGAAGTAGGTCATCTTTTCTTCGAGCGGGCGCGGCGAGTACGCCATCCGGTCGAGGAACCACTGGTCGAGCCCCCGGATCGTCGTCAGGTTGTAGTTCTTCGCGGCGAGCGCCGCTTCGTAGGCGGTCAAGTCGATGGAGGCGTCGTCCACGAGCCGGGAAACCGCCCCATCGGGCCCGAGTGCATAGAGAGCGTCGATTTCGGCAGGCGTGCCCCCGAATCCGGCGCGCCGCAGGAGGTGCGCCGCCGCGTCTCGATCCCAATTGAAAGCGCTCATTTTGAAAGGCCCTCCGCCGAATGGCCCCGGATGAGGGGTTGGACGAGGGGGGGCTCGGAGGGTTTACGTCCCGGGACGGGCTAAGAGTGGGTTTGGCTCCTTGTCATCCTGAGCGAAGCGAAGGACCCGCCCTGAGACAGCAGTGCCCCCGTGGCACCCACGTCGATTCAGAGGGCAGGTCCTTCGTCGCTGCGCTCCTCAGGATGACAAGGGAGCGGGTCCGAGCCTGAACCTCCGCTAAATAACCGGCAGGGGTATCCCGTGCGTGCGGGTCGTCCCCTCGAGGGCGGCGTCCCACCTTCCCGGGATCGCCGTCCCGCACCTGGGGCACTTGCCGTCAACGAGGCGGTTCGAGAGCACCACGAAGCTCCGCCGTTCTATCAACGTCGTCCTGCAGTTCGGGCAGCGGGTGTTTTCCCACTCGCCGACCCGGCCGGGCGCATTGCCGGCGTAGACGTAGCGGAGGCCTTCTTCCGTTCCGATCTCCGCAGCGCGGACGATCTTCTGGGCCGGGGTCGGGCCCCGGTCGTTCATCTTGTAATCCGGATGGAACGCCGTCACGTGCCACGGGATGTCCGGCGACACCGAGGCGACGAATGCCGCCGCGCGGCGCAGCTCCTCTTCCGAGTCGTTGAAGCCCGGGATCACCAGCGTCAGGACCTCGAGCCAGATTCCCCGCTCGTGGATCCCCCGGATCGAGTCGAGGACGTTTGCGAGCACCCCTCCGAGCTCGCGGTAATGCTTGTCGTCCATCGATTTCAGATCCACCTTGTAGAAGTCGATCCACGGCCGGATGTAGTCGAGCACCTCGGGAGTTCCGTTGCCGTTGCTGACGTAGGCGGTCCGGAGCCCGCGGCGGCGCGCTTCCTGGAAAACGGCGACGGCCCACTCGGAAGTGATCAGCGGCTCGTTGTACGTCGAGACGACGGTCGGCGCCCCC
>DASQJK010000342.1:0-10157 GCA_035631095.1 Thermoanaerobaculia bacterium | reverse complement strand
TTGAGCTCCGGCGACAGCGTGGCGAGCGCGCCGTACGCTCCGTCCGCGTGGAACCAGAGCCTCTCCCGGGCGCAGAGGTCGGCGAGCTCGCCGAGCGGATCGATCGCGCCCGTGTTCACCGTGCCCGCGTTGCCGACGACGATCGCGGGAGTGAAGCCGGCCGCCCGATCTTCCTCGATCGCCCTGGCGACGTCGGAGGCCCGCACCCGGAAACGCTCGTCGGACGGGAGCTTCCGCAGCTGCGCGGTTCCGATCCCGAGAAGGTCCACGGCCTTGTCCACGCACGCGTGCGTCTGGTCGCTCGCGTAGACGGTGAGCCGCGGCCGGTCCTTCCCCGCGAGGCCCTCTTCCCGGACGTTTCCGGGAGTCATCGCCCGCCGCGCCGCCGCGAGCGCGGTGAAGTTGGCCATCGAGCCGCCGGAGACGAGGATTCCCTCTGCCTCGGGCGGAAGACCGATCGCTTCCGCGAGCCAGCCGATGACCTGCTTCTCGACATGAATCGCCGCGTGATCCCCTCCCCAGCAGTTCGGGTTCATCGCCGCGGCGAGCCCGTCGGCCATGACGCCGATGGGATCCGCCGTCGCGTTGATGAAACCGTAGAAGCGCGGGTGAGAGTTGCCCATCGGGAAGGGGAGGATGTGCTCGCGCACGAACGCCAGGGTCTCCTCGATCGCCGCTCCCTCTTCTGGGGCCGGCCCCTGGAAGAGAGAAGCGGCGGCGCCGATCTTTCCGAATACGGGGCGCGACTCGAGCGACGCCCGGTGCCCCGCGACAGCGTCGACGCCCATGTAGCCGATCCGGCGGATCTCCTCGGGTGGCAGGTCGAAGGGGGATTTCACGCGGCCCCCGGCAGCGCGCCCTCGAGAGCGAGGAGCTCCTTCTTCCACTTCAGACCGGTGCCCTCCTTGCCGCCCGAGTAGCCGCCGAGGCGCCCGCCCGCGGCGATGACCCGGTGGCAGGGAACGACGATCGGAACCGGGTTGGCGGCCAGGGCCCCGCCGACGGCCCGCGCCGCCGCGGGGCTGCCGACCGCCTCCGCGATCTCGCCGTACGTGCGAACGCGCCCGAACGGTATCGCGCAGGTCGCGTCGAGGAGCACGCGCCGCAGGAACGGCGTCGCGTAAGCGGCCGGATCGACGCGGACGTCGAACCGCCGCCGCGCGCCCGCGAGGTACTCGCGCAGCTCCTTCTCCGCACGCCGGAGCATCGGCGTGTCCCCCGGAAGGGCCTCGGGCAGCTCTTCGTGAATCCGGTCCTCGAGCGAAGCGCGCGACCTCCCGAACGACAGCCGCCAGAGGCCGGCGTCGCTCGCGGCGAGGAGCACGGGACCGAGCCGCGGCATCTCCGGAATCGCATAGAAGACGGCCGGCCGCGGAGCGCTCCGTCTCGTCCGCGCGGCGGGCTTTTTCTCGAGACTCGCGAAATCGCCCATCGACACGAGCGCGGCGATGTGCCGCCCGTGCCTCTCGAGCACGATGCGCTCACCGCCGAAGGCGACCCGATTCAGGATCTCCGAAAACCCGGCTCTCGCTTCACTGGCAGGCAATACGGTCATGATCGTCGTCCTCCCACGTTTCGTACGTTTTGTACGATAACACGGGGGCACGAGAGGACGGTTGCCAAGAAGCCAGAGAGAGGTTGCAGGAGTCGAAGGGCAACTCCGCGAAACGGACACCCGACGGTCAGATGGTCAGACGACCCGGTGACCCGATCTGCCGACGCTGACCCGATAGACGCGCGCCCGGGAGGGCGCGCGTCAGATCTCTGTGTCGGCTACTGCACGACTCCACAGGCCAGCCGTCCGCCCGCGTTTCCCGTCGGCTGCGTCGCCAGGTCGTCCGCCTTCTCGTGAAATATGACGGCCTTTCCCACGACCGAATTCGGCCCCGACTTCACCGTGAGCAGGTCGGTGCGGACGTCGAGGTCTCCCTTTCCGTTCGCGCCGATCTCGATGTTCCCGAGGTCTCCCGCGTGGCGCTTGTCGGCCATCGGTCCCGCGTGCGGCATCCCGCCGGGATTGAAGTGTCCGCCCGCCGATTTCGCCTCGGGGTCCGAGCAGTCGCCCTTCTCGTGCACGTGGAGGCCGTGGGTTCCGGGAGGGGCGTTCTCGACGTGCACGCGCACTCGCACTCCTCCGGACGACAGCTCCGTGAAGGTGGCGGTGCCCGTCACCGTCGACCCGCTGCGGGATTCGAGAGTCGCCCGAGCCGAGGCCGCCGAAGCCGCCGAAGCGGCCGCGGGGGAGGACGTCCCGCCGCTCGCCGCCGTCGTTCCGGACGCGCCGCCGGACGCGCAGCCGAGCACGAAAACGCCAGCCGCGCCGAGGACGACCGAGGAGAGGATCCTGAATCTCATTCTTTCCTCCTTGATCTTGCGTTGGGAGACAATACATCCGGCCGCGAGCCGGGCGATCCGATGAAAAACATCCCTCCCGTCGAAACGTCCCGGATCGTCCTCGTCGGGCTGGTCGCGGCGGGAGTCATCGTCATGATTTCGACCGGAGGGCGCCTCGCGGACTTCGCCGCCGGATTTGCGGTCGGAGCCGGCGCGGTCCTCGTCATCTCACGCGCCCGCCGGCCGCCCGAAGAGCCCGAGAGTGACGCAGGCGGAGGCACGGAGTGAAGGTTCTCGTCGTCGAGGACGAAGACAAGATCGCGCAGTTCCTCCGAAAGGGGCTGACCGAGAAGGGCTATTCCGTCGAGGCGGTGAAGGACACGGACGCCGCGCTCGACCGGCTGAGCGCCGGCACGTACGACCTCATCATCCTCGACCTGCTGCTGCCCGGATCGCGCGACGGCTTGGAGCTCTGCCGGGAGCTGCGGACGCGCGGCGTGCGGTCCAAGATCCTGATGCTCACGGCGCGCGACACGATCGAAAACAAGATCGAGGGTCTCGACGCCGGCGCGGACGACTATCTCGTCAAGCCGTTCTCCTTCCGCGAGCTGCTCGCCAGGCTGCGTGCGCTGCTCCGCCGGACCGAGATCGAAGAGCCGGGCCCCATCGCGTTCGGCGACGTGACGTACGACCCCGAGTCGCGCGAGGTCGCACGCGAGGGGGAACGGATCCGGCTCACGGCGCGCGAGGGAGCGCTCTTCGAGCTGCTGCTGCGGCGGCGCGGAAAAGTGGTCTCGCGGTCGGAGATCCAGGCGAGGATCTGGGAGGACTCCTTCGACCTCTCGACGAACATCATCGACGTCTACATCAACGCGCTTCGAAAGAAGATCGACGCGGGTGAGCGCGAAAAGATGATCCAGACGGTGCGCGGCGTTGGATACCGGCTGCGCGCGTCCGGCGCGGAGGAGTAGGCGTGGGACTCTTCTCCCGCGGCGGGCGCTCGGATCCGGCGCGAGAAGGAAGCGACGGGCGCGAGGACGCTCTGGCGACACTGAACCGCCGGCTGGCCGAGACGGAGCAGCATCCGCTGAAGCGGATTCCGTCGTCGGACCTCGAGGGCGACGCCCGTGAGATCGCCGAGCGGTTGAACGCGCGACTCGACGGGCTCGCCTCGGCGGAGAAGGAGCAGCAGCAGTTCATCGCGGACGTCTCGCACGAGCTGCGGACTCCGCTGACGGTGCTGCGCGGCACGCTCGAAGTCGTGCTCGAAGAGGACCGGCCGGCGGAGGAGTACCGCGAGGCCATCGGAAACGCGCTTCTCGAAACGCGGCACCTCGCGCGGCTTTCCCAGAACCTGCTGTTCCTCGCGCGAGGCCAGGCGGGGCGCATCACGCTTTCGTTCGCCAATGTGGATCTCGTGAAGTTCGTGTCGGACGTGACCCGCGACCTGCAGCCCGCGGCGTCCGACCGGGAGATCGACCTCGCCGCGGAGGTCCCGGAGGCGCCCGTCCGCGCGTTCATCGACGCGGACCGCATGCAGCAGGTCCTCCACAACCTGCTCGAGAACGCGATCCGTTACACGGAGCCCGAGGGCCGGATCCGCGTGAAGCTCTTCTCCCATCCTTCCGAGGCGTCCATCGAGGTCGAAGACACCGGAATCGGAATCCCTCTCCGCGACCAGCCGCACGTCTTCGAGCGGTTCTTCCGAAGCGACCGGGCGCGCCGCGCATACCCCGGCGGTTCCGGGCTCGGGCTCTCGATCGCCCGCTGGATCGTGGAAGCCCACAAGGGAACGATCGACGTGAAGAGCACGCCGGGCGAGGGGACGACGTTCCGGGTGAGGCTGCCGCTGATTACGTAGGTGGTAGGACGTGGGTGGTCGGTCGTAGGGGAATTTTTCCTACCACCCGCCACCTACCACCTGAGCCAATGAATCCCGTCCACATCCTCTGCGCGGCCCGGACCCCGATCGGCAAGTTCGGCGGGTCATTCGCTTCCATGACGGCGGCGGACCTGGGCACCGTCGCCGCGAAGGCGGCGCTCGAGCGGTCCGGGTTGCCGCCCGCGGCGGTCGACGAGACGATCTTCGGGCACGCCCGGCAGGCGGGCGGCGGTCCGAACACGGCCCGGCAGGTTTCGCACCGCGCCGGGGTACCCGATTCCGTTCCCGCCTACACGGTCAACAAGGCCTGCGCTTCATCTCTCAAGGCGCTGACGCTCGGCGCCCTCTCGATCGCCGCGGGGGAGAACGAAGTCGTGCTCGCGGGCGGGACGGAGTGCATGTCGGCCACGCCGTATCTTCTGCCGCGCGCCCGCTTCGGCCAGAGGATGGGCCACGGCGAAATCGTCGACGGGATGTACCGCGACGGTTTCCTCTGCCCGCTCTGCGGTCAGCTCATGGGGGAGACCGCCGAGAACCTCGTCCGCGAGTACGGCATCCTCCGTCCGGAGCAGGACGCCTTCGCCGCCGAATCGCAGCGCCGCGCGAAAGAGGCGTCGGAATCCGGCCGCTTCGACGCGGAGATCGCGCCGGTCGACATCCCGGGAAAGAAGGGGACCGTCACGATCGCGCGCGACGAGCATCCACGTGCCGACACGACCGTCGAATCCCTGGCGAAGCTTCCTCCGGTGTTCGATTCCGAAGCGGGGACGGTCCACGCCGGCAACTCGTCCGGAATCACCGACGGCGCCGCGGCGCTCGTCCTCGCGTCGGAAGAGGCCGTTCGCAGAGCCGAAGGAGCCGCCGAGCCGCTGGGGCGGATCGTCGCGTGGGCCTCCGCGGGAGTGGAGCCGGAGCGGATGGGAATCGGCCCCGTGCCAGCGCTCAAGGCGCTGCTCGCGAAGACGGGCCGCTCGCTTCGAGACATCGACCTGATCGAGCTGAACGAAGCTTTCGCCGCTCAGGTGATCGCATGCGCGCGCGAGCTTCCCCTCGACCTGTCCCGGGTCAACGTCAACGGCGGCGCGATTGCGCTCGGCCACCCGATCGGGGCAACGGGAGCGCGCATCGCGACGACGCTTCTCCACGAAATGAAGCGTCGCGACGCGAAGACGGGGATCGCCACCTTGTGCGTGTCCGGCGGGATGGGAATGGCCGTGTTGTTCGAGCGATGAGGCCGGTCCATTACAATTCGCAGGTGCGCATAGCCTTGACTCTCGACCGCGACGCCGTCGGCCGCGAGCGCAACGACTACGTCACGTCGCTCCTCGGCGCGGGTTTTCGCCGCGAGGAGATCGAGGTCCTGGGCCCCGGAGGCCGGCCGTCCGGCCCTCTCGACGGGCTCGTCCTCGGCGGCGGATGCGACGTCGAGCCCGCCCGTTACGGCGAGGCCCTCCTTCCGGGCGCCGGAGTCGAGACGGACCCGGAGCGGGACGTTCTGGACTTTTCGCTTCTGGCGGAGGCGCGACGGGACGGAGTGCCCGTGCTCGCGATCTGCCGGGGGCTCCAGGTGGTCAACGTCGCCCTCGGCGGGACGCTGATCCAGGACGTGCCCACGGAGCGGCGGAGTCCCATCCTGCACGACGTGCCGGAGTCGGAGAAGACCCGCCTCGAGCACCCCGTCTCCGTGGAGCCCGGGACGCGGCTTTCCGCGATCGCTCCCGCGGCGGAGCTGCCGGTCAACAGCCGCCACCACCAGGCGATCGCCCGCCCGGCGGCGGAGCTCGTCGTTTCGGCGGTGGCGCCGGACGGCGTCGTCGAGGCGGCGGAAACGCCGGACGGGCCGTGGCTCGTGGGAGTGCAGTGGCATCCGGAGAATCTGGCCGCCGCCGGTGAAACCGCCTCGCGGCGGCTATTCTCGGAGTTCGCGCGCGCCGTTCGCGAGCGCGCGGCCGAAACCGTGAGCGGCCGCGAGCAGAGGAGCCAGGCGTCCGCGGTGCGGTCCCGCTAGAGTCCTTCCGGTCGCAGGAACTTCAGAGGAGCTTCCCAAGATGACGATGATGAGGATCCGCATCGCCCTGTTCGCTGCCGCGCTGGCTTCCATCGGGGTGTCCGCTCCCGCGCAATCGAAGATGAATGTCGTGAAGCTCGCCGAAGGCGTCTGGGCGGCGGAAATCGACGGAGGCGCGAATGTCGGATGGTTCCTCGCTTCCGACGGCGTCGTCGTGGTCGATTCCGGCAACGACGCGCCGACCGCACGCGCCATTCTGGAAAAGATCGCGGAGACTGCCGGGAAGCCGGTGCGGTACCTCGTCCTGACGCACGCGCACGGGGATCACGCCGGCGGAATCCCGACCTTCGCCGCGGCCGGCGCGCGCATCGTGTGCCACGAGAACGCCGCCCCCGCCGCCGCGTCGCTGCTGGTCGCTCCCGCGGGGAAGATCTCCGAAGGGGTGATCGCGATCTCCGACCGCATGGTCTTCTTCGGCGGGGCACGGCGGGCCGCCGTCTACTTCCTGGGCGCCGGCCACACGAACGGCGATCTCGTCGTGCTGCTCCCGGAAGAGAAGATCCTCTACGCGGGCGACCTCGTGATGCACGGCAAGCTGCCTTATCTGCAGTCGGCCGACGCGGATCCGCGCGGCTGGGAACAGATCCTGACCCGCCTCGCGGCGATTGACGTCGCGAAGGTGGTCCCCGGCCATGGCACCGTCAGCGAGCGGCAGGCGATCGCGGACACGCTCGCCTACGTCCGGAAGGTCAACGCGCTCGCGACCGAATTCATCCGCACTTCCGTTCCCGATGCTCTCTACGAAATGAAGCTGAGGGAGCCGGACAACCGCATCGAGAACGTCATCGTCGGCGCCGACCACATCGCCAACGTCCGGGCCGCGGTGAAGCTCGAGCGCGCGAGACTCGAAAAAGAGGCCCAGAAGCCCGTCCCCACGCCGGGCCCAACGAAGGTCCCGGCGCGCGGAAAGGGCTGAGGGCGTCCCGAAGCGTGCGCACGGAGAGCTCCGGGGGCGGCCTCGTGCGGGTCCGAATCGACCGGCCGCCCGTCAACGTGCTCGGAGCGGAGGACCTTAGGGAGCTCGCCGATGGCATCTCCGCCGCGGGCCGATCGGGTGTCCGCGTCATCCTGCTCGCGGGCCTGCCGCGCGCGTTCTCTGCGGGCGTTTCGATTCCCGAGCACGCGCCCGAGCCGGCGATGATCGAGCGGATGCTCGCAGCGATGCGTGCCGCGCTCTCCGCCCTCCTCGAGACGAGCGCCGTCACGATCGCGGCCGTGTCCGGGGCATGCCTCGGAGGAGGGGCGGAGATCGCGTCCGCGTGCGACCTCGTCCTGGCGGCCGAGGATGCCCGCATCGGATTTCCGGAGATCCGCGTCGCGTGTTTTCCGCCGGGCGCCGTCGCGCTGCTGCCGCTTCGCATCGGGGCGGCGCGAGCGGCGGACTGGATCCTTTCGGGGCGGACGGTTTCCGGGCGGGAAGCCGCGGAGGCCGGCTTCGCCTCGCGTGCGGTGCCGCCCGCCGAAGTCGAGCGGGAGGCGGAGAAGCTGGCGCACGAGCTGCTGTCGCGCGCGCCCGCGGCCCTGTCCTCCGCCGCGCAGCTGCTGCGCGCGGAACGCCGCCGCGCCCTCGAACAGACGATGTCGAGAGCGGAAGAAGCCTATCGACGGCTCGGAGGCGATCCCGACCTCGCGCGCGCCGTGAAGGAGTGGAAGAAATGACGAACCCCATCGTCTATCTCAACGGCTCCTTTCTCCCGCGCGAGCAGGCTCTGATCTCTCCGGACGACCGCGGCTTTCAATTCGCGGACGCGATCTACGAGGTCGTCCGCTTCCACCGCGGCCGGGGGTTCCACATGGCGGAGCACCTCGAGCGCATGGACGAGGGCCTCCACGCTCTGCGCATCGAGGCGAGCTCCGCCTTCTATCCGGACGTCGCCCGGCGCCTGCTCGAGGAGAACGGCCTGATCGACGCGGACGCCACGGTCTATGCGCAGGTATCCCGCGGCGCCGCGCCTCGCGCGCACGCGTTTCCTCCTCCCGGCACGCCGCCGACGGTCTATGCGTTCGCGCGCAAGTCCGATACGCCGCCTCCGGCTTCCGGCGGCCGGGCGGTGCTCGCGCCCGACGAGCGGTGGTCGCGGTGCGACATCAAGAGCGTGATGCTGCTGCCGAACTCGCTCGCGTACCAGAGGGCGCGCGAAGCGGGAGCGATGGACGCGATCTTCGTCCGCGATGGGTTCGCGCTCGAGGGCACGAAGGCCAACCTCTTCATGGCCGAAGGCGGGAAGCTCCGTACGGCTCCCAACGGGCCGCGCATTCTGCCGGGAGTCACGCGAGGTGCCGCGATCCGGACGGCCCGGATCCTCGGCATAGCGGTCGAGGAGCGCGCCTTCACACCCGAGGAGATGTTCCGGGCCGACGAGGTGTTCTTCGCCTCGACGACTCTCTGGACGTACCCGGTCATCGAGGTGGACGGCCACGCCATCGCGGGCGGCCAGCCGGGGCCGATCGCGGCCCGCCTGCGCGAAGCGCTCTACTCCGAGTTCACCGCCGGCGAGCCCGCACGCGGATAGCGCGCCTCGATCGTGGAGGAGATCCCTCCCCGCGAAGAGAACGTCCCGGTGATCCTCATCCATCTGGGGCGGCACGCGGCGACGCAGTCCTCCAGGATCCGGTTGACGGCGTTCTCGTAGAAAATCCCGAGGTTGCGGTACGCGACGATGTAGAGCTTCAGCGACTTGAGCTCCAGGCACAGAAGGTCCGGCACGTACCGGATCGTCAGATGGCCGAAGTCCGGAAGCCCAGTTTTCGGGCAGATGGCGTTGTACTCGGGGATCTCGACGGCGATTTCATAGTCCGGGTACTGGTTCGGCCAGGTCTCGATCTCCGGAAGGGGAGCGTCGATCCCCGCCCGGGCGTGCTCGTCCGTGTACTCCATGGGAGGCGGATCGTAGCGCACGGCACCCTCACGGCTTAAGATGCGCCGGCCCATGGAGTACTTCAAGCAGCTCTTCCACCAGTTGACCGACGTCGAGACGCTCGTCCGCGTCGGCGGACTCACGGCGATGACGATCATCGTGTTCGCTGAAACGGGTCTCATGGTGGGCTTCTTTCTTCCCGGCGATTCGCTGCTCGTGACCGCGGGCGTCTTCGCCGCGCGCGGGAACCTCAGCATCTGGGCTCTGAACGGTCTGCTGATCGCCGCGGCGATCGTGGGCGACACGGTTGGTTACTGGATCGGGCGCCGCGCCGGAGAAGCGCTCTTCACGCGGCCGAAGTCGATGCTCTTCAATCCCCAGCACCTGCGCCGCGCACACGACTTCTACGAGAAGCACGGAGGGAAGACGATCATCCTCGCGCGCTTCATGCCGATCGTGCGCACGTTCGCGCCGGTCGTGGCCGGGATGGCAAAGATGGAGTACCGCCGGTTCCTCTCCTTCAACGTCATCGGAGGCGTCGCATGGGTCCTCTCGATGACGCTGATCGGCTACTTCCTCGGCCAGTTCGAGTGGGTGCGCAAGAACATCGAGGTCGTGATCCTGATCGTCGTGTTCGCGTCGATCCTGCCAGGGATCGTCGCGTTCGCCCGGGAGTGGCTGAGGAAGAGAAGAGAGCCGGCGGTCTAACTGCGCGTCAGGCCCAGGCCGAAACGGAGCGGGGCCCCATCTCGGCCGGCGGACAGTCCGATCCGGAGAACTCCTCGATCAACCGTGCGACGTCGGCGGTGTGCGAGCGGTCGTGCTCGGCCATCATCCTCGGAAGGTCCTCGAGCGTGAGCGTGCCGACGCCGTCCTGCACCGCGGTGCGTTTCCAGTCCTCGCTCGCGCGGTGCCGGAGCGCTTCCAGGTTCCGCCGTCTCGCCGCCGCGAATGCGGCGAGGCCCGCGGCGACGTCCCGGTCCTGATAGCGGCGCTCGCGGGCGATCCGGTCGCC
>DASQJK010000341.1:0-13580 GCA_035631095.1 Thermoanaerobaculia bacterium | reverse complement strand
CTGCGATCTCGCGGGCTACAACATCGCCGGCTTCGACCTACCGGTCCTTCGCATCGAGTTCCTGCGCGCCGGGGTCGAATTCGACGTCGCCCGGCGGCGCCTCGTCGACGCGCAGAAGATTTTTTTCGCCTACGAGCCGCGGCATCTCTCCGCCGCCGCGAGGTTCTACTGCCAGGCGGAGCATGCCGGAGCGCACGGGGCGCTCGCCGACGCGGAAATGACCCTTCGGGTTCTCGAAGGGCAGCTACGCCGTTACGAGGGACTGCCCCGGTCCGTGTCGGATCTCCACGAGCTGTACTGCGCGGGCCTCGACCGTGACATGGACCCGGAGGGGAGATTCCGGCTCGTCAACGGCGAGCCCACGGTCAACTTCGGAAAGAACCGCGGCAAGGCGCTGAAGGACCTGAGCCGCGAAGAGCCCGGATTCATCCGGTGGATCCTCAAGGGCGACTTCTCGCGGCCCGTGAAGGAGATCGCGAGAAAGTACCTGCCGCCCGAAGAGCGGCAGGCGACGTTGGTTGAGTTGTGAGTTTGGAGTCAGGGGCCAGGGGTCAGGGGTCAGGGGTTTTGAGTCTGGAGCTTTGACTCCGGGTCATTACTCATCACTCACTCGTCTTCTTCTCCGCTCTTTTGAATCTCAGCGTTTCCCCCGATTCCACGTTGCGAAGCCGGATAGATCCCGGCTCGAGCTCGACCGACCATTTTCCGTTCGCGCCGCGAAGGGCGAAGGCACAGGTCGCGCCCGACGTTTCGCCGGCGAAACCGTCCCCCTTCGGGGCGAGGTGGAATCCGCACGCGGCGTTCGCTTCGGAATCGGTGAAGCGCGCGGCGTTGGCAGACATCGACGTCACCGTCGCGTCGAAATGCGGGATGTACCCGAGGTAGGCGTCGCGCCCCTGCGTCTCGAAGCGGAGCAGTCCCTGACGGCGCACGTTGTCTCCCTGGAACTTGCCGGTGACCTCCATGAAGAGGTCGTAAGGGTGCTCGCGGTCGGTGACGACGGGGCGGAAGTCGAGGCGCAGCTCGTTGCCCGGGGTCGTGCCCTGGAAGGTGCCGGAGAGAATCCGAGCGAGCTCGAGGGCCCGGTTGGTCGAATCCGCGGCGAATGCGGCGACGGACGCCAGCGCCAGGGCGGCGATCCCTGCGAGAGCGAGTTGAAGCCTTTTCATGATGCCTCCGTCCGTGGCCGCTGCGAGAAGCATTCCATGAAGCTCCGCCGGATGCAGTGTGGCAAGCGCGGCGCAACCGACGTATTTCCAAGAGCTTCGGGGCACGTTATCAGCGTCCGCTTCACCGGCCTGAGGGGCGAGCGTCCTCTCGGGGAGACGTTTTATCCCGCGTTCGAGACGGCGCGCAGCCCGGTGAGCGCCCGGCGCATGGCCTCCGAGAGCGCTTCCTGGAGGGCGAGCTTCTCGTTGTCCATGCCCTGGTAATTCGGACGCGCCACGGAAGAGTCCGCCTGGAATTCCGTCAGGGTGCGGCCGCCGCGGTCGCGAGCCGCGACTCCCACCTCGACGAAAGCCTCCCAGGTCCCCTCCGACTGACGGACGTCGAACCGGTGGACCTCGATCGCGATCTCCGGAGCGGCCGTGTCCACCCACTGGCACCCCGGCAGCGACTTCACGACCGACTCCCGGATCGCGCGGACGACTTTTTCCGAATCGCGACGGTCCGCGCGCTGATCGGAAATCGCGAGCTTCCACGACGTCGCTCCGCCGGGGCAGGCGACCTCCGGATCTTTGGAGACGACGGGCGCGACCGTGACGGTGCACGACGTCGCGGCGAACAGGAGGAGGAGCGAGAGCCGGCCCATGTCAGGGGCGGATCATACTTCGCGCCTTGCCCTTCGGCCGCGAGCCGGCGCTTTGCTCGCGCGATACGCGCGGTCGAGCGCTTCGAGCTCGCCGCGAAGGTCGGCTATGAGCTCGGGCGGCTCGAGGACGACCGCGTCTTTTCCCCACGCGAGCACGAAACGCCGCGCCTCCTTGACCGATTGAGCGGGCATCTCGAGAATCGCTTCGCCCGCGGCGCCGGTTTCGATCTTCTGTTCCGGATGAAACGTCAGCTCGCGAATCTCGTCCGCCACCTCCCGCGAAAAACGGACCCGCAGCCGGAACGGCTTGGCGTCGCCCACGAAGAGGCCGAACGTGTTGCGAAAAAAACGGTCGGGGTCGAAGTCTTTCGGAATCGTGTAGGGGTCCGCGGTCAGGCGGGCCGACTCGATGCGCGCGAGATAGAAGAGCTTCACCTGCGCCGCGTCGCGGTCCTCCGCGAGCACCATCCAGTCACGCCCGGAGAGCACGAACGAGTAAGGGCGAATGATCCTCGGATCTCCCGGCGGCGCGCCGGGACGGTGGTACTGGATCTCGAGCGCGCGGCCGCGCTGCAGCCCTTCGGAAACCGCTTCCCACGTTTCCTCGCGCACGGGTCGAAAGGCGGCGTTGCGGAGGGCGAGCCTTTCCATGAGGATCTCGGGCCGCAGACGCACGGCGGGCGGCATCAGTGTGGCGAGGCGTTCGTAGCACGCCTTCAGATCGCGGCCGAGCGGCGTGCCTCCGAAGAGCGCGAGGAACTGCGCCGCGACGCCGATCGAAAACAGGTCTTTCCCGTCGACGGGAAGAAAGGGAAGAACGTAGTCGGAGCGCGAGTATGCGTAGCCGTTCTCGCCCCGGTCGAACTCGATCGGCGCCTCGAGCTCGTCGCGGAGATAGTCGAGGTCCCGCTGGACCGTTTTGGAGGACACCCCGAGCTCCTGCGCGAGCGAAGAGGCGTTCGGAAATTTCCGCTCCTTGATCGCGTGGTGGATCGTCTGAAGCCTGCGCCAGAGCGGCCGATCCTTGAAAGCTCCCGAGCGCGCCACGGATCGATTCTCCCATGCGTGCGTGTCAGAAATTGTCGGCAAGCGTGTCACCGCCGTCCCACCCGCCGTCACCCGCAGGAGCCGCACTTTTCGAAAAATGCGCGAAAACCGGCAGTTTTTCGAAATGTTGGCTCTGGCGCTCGCCTTGCTCTGTACAATGCTCGTGCGAATCCAACTTACGTTTGCGGAATCTCCCGACCCGCTCGAGGAGTTGCTCGGGGGGCGGCTTTGTTTGACGGAAGTGCTCGAAGGCAGACAGGAATTCCTCGAAGAGCTCATGTCCAGACTTGCGGCAATCACAGGCACCTTCGACGCGGACCAGACGCTGCCTCTTCACCGGCAGCAACTGGACAGCTCCGAGGGGGACACGCCGTGACGGCTCTGCTCGTGACGCTCGCGAGTCTGTTCGAAATCTCGGTCGAAGCCCCGGCCTTGATCGTGCTGCTGCTCGCGGTGGCCGTCGTCGTGATCCTCGTGATCGACGACGACGACCTGCCGGGCCCCCGCCTCTGCCGCGTCGCGACGAGGTAGCTCGGAAGAAGCTACTTCACCAGCGGCAACAGCTCCTTCACCGTTCCCGCCTCGCTCCCATTCGGCTCGAGCTCGAGGTATTTCTGGAAGTGCTCCTTCGCTGCCGCGTTGTGCTTGGCGTTCATCGCCGCCAGGCCCGCGTAGTAGTGCGCGAGCGCGAAGTCGGGTTTCGCCACCGCCGCCTTTGCGAGCAGCTCCTCCGCCTCTTTCCAGCTCTTCTTGTTGTAGGCGTCGACGCCCTTGTTGTAGAGGATCTCGGGCGTGTCGGGGTTCGCGTCCTCGTACTTCTTGCGGTATTCCTCCGCCGCCTTCTTGTCGCCGGTCTTCGTCGCGGCGTCGGCCATGAGCCCGTAGAGACGGGTCATGGAAGGATCGAGGTCCGTGGCCTTCTGGCCGTACTCGATCACGTGCGCCCAGTCCTTGTCCTCGTGCGCGAACGACGCGAGCGCCCTCCAGCCCTGCGGAAAGTCGGGATTCTTCTGCACTGACTCGAGGAACTTCGCTTTGGCCCCGGCGCGGTCGCCGGCGTTCATCAGGTCGACTCCGGTGTTGTAAGCGATCGTTCCCTGCTCGTTGGCCGAGGGTGCCGCGGCCGCTGGCGCGCCGCCGGCGCCGCGGGGCGCTTCCGACGTCTTCAACAGCTTCTGGTCGACGGTCGTGATGTCGACGGTCGAGAACTTCCGGTTCGTCTGCTCCGCGGGCACGAAGCCGTCCTTCTCGAAGCGAACGGTGTAGATGATCGTCGCGTCGTTCACGATCGTGGCCCACTTGCCGTCCGCGCCCGTCTTCGAGCTCAGCTTGAACGACTTCAGAGCGGGAGTGGTGATGGTGACCGTCACCCCCTCCACCGGATTGCCGGCCGAGTCGGTGACGCGGCCCGTCACCCGCCCCTGGGTCCCGGCGAGCGCCGGCAGGCTCATCAGGAGAATTGCCACCGCGGCGGAAAGCCGCATCAGAGTCTTCATCGGTACCTCCAATCGCGAGAAGCAACCCCGCTTCGCGCGGAATTTCAGGGAATATTAGATCCGAAGGGGGGCCCGGTCCGCTTCAACGGGCGGGGCGCGCCTTTTCCGGCAGGGCGGAGAGGATCTCGCCGACCACGCGGTACTTGCCCATGGGCATGATGTGGATGCCGCGGGCGAGCCCGGCGATCGCGGCGGCGAGCTCGCGGGCGATCGCCAGCCCCTCTTCCTTCTCGAATTCGGGCCCGCGTTCGGAGGCGGCCCGCATCCGCCGCTGAATCTCCTCCGGGACGACGACCCCCGGGACCTCGTTGGCGAAAAACATCGTCTGCTTGAGAGTCCGCAGCGGGATCAACCCGACCAGCACCGGAATGGTCCGCGCCTCGTCGCGCGCGAGGAACCGCTCGAGCGCTCCGATGTCGTAGACGGGTTGCGTCTGCGCGAAGGTCGCTCCTGCCTCGATCTTGGCTCTCAGCTTCGAAAATTCGATCTCCATGTCGGAAGCCGCCGGGTTTGCGGCGCAAGCCACGGCAAACGAGGTCGCGGCCCCGATCGCATTCCCCGCGAGATCCGCGCCGCCGTTCAAGCCGCGGGCGATCCGAAGCAGCCCGAGCACGTCCACCTCCGACACCTGCTTCGCCTGCGGATAGTCCCCGATCTTCAGCGGGTCGCCGCCCAGACAGAGGATCGCCTTCAGCCCGAGGCCTGCCGCGCCGAGGAGATCCGACTGCAGGCCGAGCACGTTCCGGTCGCGCGTCGTGATCTGCACGACGGCATCGAGGCCCGTCTCCCGCTGGAGCACGGCCGCCACGGAGATCGAAGACATGCGTAGCCGCGCCATCGGGTTGTCGGTGACGTTGACCGCGTCAACGCCGCTCGCCTTGAGCAGCCGCGCTCCCTCGAGCGCCGCGGAGAGGTCGACTCCCTTCGGGGGCTCGGCCTCGGCCGTCACGACGAACTCGTTGGCGTCGGCGAGCTTGCGCTTCAACCGCGACGTTTCGATCGCGGGCTCGGCGAGCTTCTCGACGGGCCGTTCCATCGTGATCGCGGCGGACGGCCTCGCGACGCGCCGCTCTCGTCCGGCGATCGCCTTCGCCATCGCTCGCGTGTGCTCGGGAGTGGTTCCGCAGCACCCGCCGACGATCGCCGCGCCGGCGTCCGCGAACAGGGCCGCGTACTCCTTCAGGTAGTCGGGCGAAGAGAGATAGACGTTCCGGCCGTGCACGACCGTCGGGTAGCCCGCGTTGGGCATCGCCGACAGCGGGGCGGTCACCGACGGCGTCAGACGCGTGAAGACGTCATGAGTCTCCTGCGGGCCGAGCGTGCAGTTCATGCCGACGACGTCCGCGCCTGCAAGCACGAGAGTGGAGAGCGCGTGCGAAGCGCTCTCGCCGAAAGCGGTCCTGCCGTCGGAGAGGAACGTCATCTGCGCGGCGATGGGGATCTCGCGCGACAGGCCGCGGACGGCGCGCACCGCCTCCGCCGCCTCGAGCATGCTGCCGAAGGTCTCGAGCAGGATCAGGTCGACTCCGCCCTCCATGAGCGCTCGCGCCTGTTCCTCGAAGATCTCGCGCACCTGGACGAGCGTGAGGCGTCCGTAGGGCTTGACGAGTGCCCCGAGCGGCCCCATCGATCCCGCGACGAAGACCATCTCGCCTGACGCCGATTCCCGCGCGAGCCGCGCGCCTTCCCGGTTGATCTTTTCGACCGAGTCCGCCCACTCGTGGACGGTGAGCTTCACGCGGTTCGCATCCCACGTGTTCGTCGTGAGGATGCGGGCCCCGGCGTCGCGGTAGTCGTCGTGGACCTCGCGGACCGCCTCCGGGTCGGTGACGTTCAGCGGCGACTTGGCCTGCTCCGGGTTCGCTCCGCGGGAGACGAGCAGCGTCCCGATCGCGCCGTCGGCGAGGAGGATCTCTCGTTCGAGTGCCTGTCGGAAGTCTTTGCGCATGCGGTTCGTCCGAAACGGGGATGCTACACTTTCCCGTCCTCCCGGGCCATCCGACAGGCCCTCCCGGCCCTCCTTCAGGAGGATCCGTGGATTCACTTCTCCCGTTTCTGTTTGCCGTTGCCGCCGGATTGATGCCGGTCGCGTGGGGCGAGCTGGCCCTTTCGATCGAGGAAGACCGCAGCGTTTCGAGCGATCACGTGACGCTGTGCCGCGTCCGGGTCGTGAACCACGGCCGCTCTGGGTGGCCCGGGAGGCGCATCACGTTCGAGGCGCGCGCGCTGCGCGGAGGCGTCGTGCACGAGACGCGCCGCGGCCGCTTCGGGCTGACGCTCGGACCTCACGAGACGCTCGAAACGGTCGTCGGGTTCGAGGGCCGCTACGAACGCTTCGAGGTCGCGCCCGCGAATGCGCCGGAAGTTTCGGGCGGGCGGTCGGGGCGGCGCTCGAAACGCGGCGGCGGTCGGAAGAGGCGGTGATCCCGTTACAATGCGCCCACATGAAAGTTCTGGTCGTCGGCAGCGGAGGGCGGGAGCATGCGCTCTGCTGGTCCCTGCGCCGCAGCGCCTTCGTCGAGGAGCTTTTTTGCGCCCCCGGCAACCCCGGTATCGCCGAAGTCGCCGACTGCGTTCCTGTGTCGGCCGGGGACATCGTCGAGATCGCCGACCTCGCCGAGAAGCTGAAGTTCGACCTCACCGTCGTGGGCCCGGAGCTGCCGCTCTCTCTCGGAATCCAGGACGAATTCTCGAAGCGAGGCCTTCCCATCTTCGGTCCCAGCCGGCTGGCGGCGCAGATCGAGTCCTCGAAGATCTTCGCGAAGGAGTTCTTCCGCCGCCATGGAATCGCCACCGCCCAGGCGATCGTGTGCGGGTCGAAGCCGGATGCGGAGGCCGCGATCCGCCAGCTGGGATTCCCCTGCGTGCTCAAGGCCGACGGCCTCGCGGGCGGGAAAGGCGTTCTCGTGGCCGAGTCGAAGGAAGACGGGGAACGCGCGATCGGACTGTTCTTCCAGGAGCGGGTCTTCGGCGCCGGCGGAGACCGGATCCTCGTCGAGGAGTTTCTGGAAGGCACGGAAGTGTCCTTCCTCTCGGTCTGCGACGGGCAGACCGCGGTTCCTCTCCCCACGGCCCGCGACTACAAGAAGGTTTATGACGGCGATCGGGGCCCGAACACGGGCGGGATGGGCGGCCACTCGCCTGCCGGGATCCTCGACGCCGCCACCTCTTCGAGGATCCTCAAGGAAATCGTCTGGCCGACTCTGCGGGGGCTCGAAGCGGAAGGGCGGCGGTTCACGGGCGTCCTCTACGCCGGCGTCATGTTGAGCGATTCCGGCCCCAAGATCCTCGAGTTCAACGCGCGTTTCGGGGATCCGGAGACGGAAGTGATCCTTCCGCGGCTGCAGTCGGACCTCGCCGGGCTTCTCCTCGGCGCCGCGCGGGGCGAGCTCGACCGCTTCCCCGCCCTCGAGATCAAGCCGGAAGCGTGCGCGGGAGTCGTTCTCTGCGCGGGGGGCTATCCGGGCAGCTACGAGCGCGGGAAGCCGATCCGCGGGATCAACGACGCGGCGAAGCTTCCGGGAATCGAGATCTTCCACGCGGGGACGACGCTCGAAGGGGGACGGCTGTTGACTGCGGGCGGCCGCGTGCTGGTGGTCACCGCCTGCGCGCCGACGATCGGCGAGGCCGCCGCCCGCGCCTACGAAGCGGCGGACCTCGTCGATTTCGAAGGCAAGCACCTGCGCCGCGACATCGGGATGCGGGGAGTCCGCGAGAGCCGGATGTGAGTCGCGGCGGTGAGCCGCGCTTCAGAGTTTCGTCGCGGCGGTGAGCCGCGCCGGTTCAGGAGGCCGCCGGAGCAAAGCGCGGCCGAACGGACCGCTTCAGAGTCCCGACTCTTAGCTGAAAATCGACGCTACTCTACGTCCCGCAGAACGCGTCGGCGCACTTCAGCTCGATGAACGAGGAGTCCTTCGAGTTGACGTCGTCGATCGTGATGTACCCCTCGATCGTGGCCGAGCCGGCACGGATGTCCGCGAACACGATCACGGTATGGGTCGAGAGCGGAATTCCGGCGGCGGTCCAGAGGTCGCTCACTTCCCGCAGCTCGCCGGGACGCAGTCCCGCGAGGGAGATCGTGTTGCCGACTCTCTGGCCCGTGCTCGCGTCATAGCAGGTGAGGTCGACGTTGTCGGACCCACCGGTCGCGTTGATGTCGCTGTTGCGGACTCCGACGTTGGAGGAAAGGGTGCCTTCCGTCGTCGCCGCGCTGCGTGTGTTGCGGGCGGTTCCGACCAGCGTCGCCCGCGCCGCTTCGATGAACAGGGAAGCGGGAGTCTCGAACCCGACGTTGCCCTTCAGCGGATCGGATTCCACGACGCGGCTGTACGTGCGGGACTGAACGGTTCCCTCGAATCCGTTGCTCGTGTTGAGGCTCCGGAAGGTGACGAGGAGCGTTCCGTAGGAGCCCTGGTCGGCGCCGGTTGCGAGCACCCCCGGCAGCGAAGCGAGGTACCCGACGATGTCGTCGAAGTGGCGGCTGTCCAGCGCCTGCAGCGAGATCGTCTGCACGGGCGTGCGATAGAACGCGTTCTGCGGCGAGCACGCCGCGGCGATGCACGTATAGGAATACTGGAAGTCGGCAGTCACGCCGTTTTTGTTCGTCGTGTTGGTGATGTCGACCGCGGTCCGAAGAAAGGAGGCGCGTCCGGCGAGGTTGATCGCTTCCGCGTCGAGCGGGACGTTTCCGGCGGGCTCGGCTCCGCCGGGCGGGGAGGCGAACGCGGCCGTGTCGAAGGTACCGCAGGCATTCGAGTTGCCGAACGTCTTCGAGTACGTCTTCGTCCTTCCCGTCGCCACTTCGCGCACCGTCAACGTGTACTCGAGGTCCGACAGGCCGTTCGAGAACACCCAGTAGTTTCCGTTCAGAGACCGGCCGTCGATGATCTTGACGAACACTTCGGGGTTGCTCGAGTTGCCGGTGATAGCCGGAATGCTGAAGAAGCCGAAGATGTCGTTCTCCGGGATCGCCTGACCGGTGCCCACGTTCCCCGTCCGCCCCGTGTCGCGCGCCGACAAAGTGATCGCGAAGGGGTGGGCCGCGTTCAGGATGAGCGTGTCCGTCGCCGCGGTCGGAGCGATCCGCGCGACGAGCGGCACCTCCGTCGAGTAAGCGGTCGCGGTGGCGGCTTGCGGCGTCTTGCCCGCGGATGCTGCCGCGCCCGGCCGGCGCAGGAGGGGGCCCCTGTCGGAGGAGATATCCGACGCCGCCGAAAGCGGCACCGCCGCGGTGAGCGTGCCCGCTACGGCCGAGGCCACGATGAGGGAACGTCGCGGGATTCGCATTGTGTCGCTCCTTTGCACGGATTCAACGTCTCGCTGCCACTTTAGCAAATCGCGATCCATTCGAATGCTTTCCCGTTGCTCGGAATGCGGCGGTACGCGTCTCTGCAAACGTCCTGTACGGGAGACCGGGTGTCCTCCTCCGCGTCCACCGGATCCCGACCGGGCGTTGCTAGACTCGGGCGATGGCCATGACCGCGGTGGGCTCGAGCGCAAGACTCGCGGCGCTCGTCCGGATCGCGACCGGGGTCATTTTCATCGCGGAAGGGGCCGGAAAGATGCTCGGAGGCTTCGTGCGGGGAGGTTTCGCGCGTCAGACGACGGAGATGCTCTCCCAGGCCTGGCCTTTCTGGGCGGGCTTTCTTCGAGCCGTCGTCCTGCCGCACGCGTCGCTCTTTGCGTGGGTGATCGCGGCGGGGGAGCTGGCCGTGGGGACAGGTCTCCTGATCGGTCTCTGGACCCGCGCGGCGGCGCTCGGCGGCACGCTCCTGATGCTTTCGATCCTCCTGGCGCAGTCGTATCTCGGACGCGGAGCAAGCTGGGACAAATGGATCACCGCGGGCCTGACGACCAAGTTCGCGATGCTCCTCCT
This sequence comes from Thermoanaerobaculia bacterium, assembly GCA_035631095.1. GTDB lineage: Bacteria > Acidobacteriota > Thermoanaerobaculia > UBA5066 > Gp7-AA6 > JALYUA01. The sequence goes on along the minus strand of DASQJK010000341.1, from coordinate 3,349 downwards.
GCTCTCGATCGCGGCCGCCGACGCTGGACGCGTGTGGGGCCTCGACGCGAACCGCCCCGGGCGGAGAAGGGGAATCCGCCGGTAAGGTTCGACTCCCGACTCCCGACTCCCGACTCCCGACGACCGACTACCGACCCTTCTTCAGCACCGCCGCGATCTCCTTCTCGTAATCCGCGAGCGAGCGCTTTCCGGAGAAAACCTTCACTTTCCGGCCGTCGGCGGCGAAGAGCACGGAGAAGGGCAGCTCGCCGCCCCAGCCCGGATCGACCGCTTCGATGAAGGTCTGCTCGTCCCCGCCGCTCTTGCGCCTGTAATTCGGAAAGCTCGGATTCATCTCGGCGAGGAACTGCTCGACCTGCGCTTTCTGTCCCGCGAAATCCGTCGAGATCCCGATGACGCGCAGACCGCGCGGCGCGAGCGAGCGCTGCAACCGCGAGAGGTCAGGGAACTCCTCGCGGCACGGAACGCACCAGGTCGCCCAGAAATTGACGAGGACGACCTTCCCCTTCTGGGCGGCGAGAAGCGCCTTGAAGGAATCGGTGTCGAGCTCGCCGGCGAGCCGCGGAGGCGCCGCGGCGGCCATCGTGGCCGCGAGACAGGTCCACGAGAGGGCCAGGATGAGAGTGCCGCGCAGCCGCATCCCTCGAGAGCTCCCGACCCGGAACCCCTGACTCCCGACCGTCTTCACGCCCTCTTGATCGTGCAGCCGAACGCCTTCGTTTCGGCCTTTTCGAGCGTGCGCCCCGCGAGCAGGGCGTCGAGGGCATTCTTCAGGTCCGGCGACTTCACCTGCGACGCGTCCTCTGAGTTCTCGTCGATGCGGCCGTGGTACCGGAGCTTCCCGTCCGGAGTGACGACGAAGACCTCCGGAGTTCGCTTCGCGTCGTACAGGTCGGCCACCTTGTTGCCCGGGTCCTTCGCAATCGGGAACGCGAGCCCGTGCTCTCTGGCGTGCGACCGGACCTCCGCTTCGGGCTCCGTGTTGTTGCTGTTGATACCGAGGAACATGACGCCCTGCTTCTCGTAGGCAGCGGCGAGATCGCGCATCCGCACGTTGTACGCGTTCGAGTACGGACACTTCGTCGCGATGAAAATGACGACGACGGCCTTGTGACTCTTCGTCGCATCCGCGAGCGACACGCTCTTGCCTTCGAGCGTCGTCAGGTCGAAGGCCGGCGCGGGGGAACCAATCTCGGGAGACGCGGCGGACGCGGCGGAGCACAGGGCCACCAGGACGGCGGTGACGAGGAAGAATCTCGCGAGGCGCATGGGTCCCTCCCTTCTCCCCCTTCATCGGGAAGAGCGGGAAGGATATTCCAGGAGCGTTCCGAAAATCGGGTTACGGATTCCTGCCGAACGGCTTCTTGTCGAACCAGCGGCGCTTGCCCGAAAGCGCCCGTTCGAGCTGCGCCAGCTTCTCCTCCAGCGCGGAGACGCGCCGCCCGAGCTCCGCGACCCTCCAGCCGTCCTCCTCCCTGGCCGCTCGCAGGCGTTCGACTTCTTCCCGCAGGGGCTCGTGGTCTCCGCGGGAGGAGAGCACGCGGCGGACCTGCGCCAGCGGCAGCGACTCTTCCTCCGTCAGCCGGCGGATCGCGGCGAAGCGCTCGACGTCCTCTTCGCGGTACCGCCGGTGGCCGCCCGCCGTCTTGCGGATGAGGAAGAGGCCCGGCATCTCGCGCTCGTAGAAGCGCAGGGTCGACGCCGAGATCCCCGTGCGGCGGGACACCTCCGCGATGGAGAGCCCGAGGCTTCTCCGGCGGCGCGGCGCGACCAGGTCGGCCCTCCCGTCAGACGAGGAAGATGGGCCGCGAGAAGACGGGGTCGAACTTCCAGACGTACTTGTAGGTCCCGTTGAAGAAGTCGACGGTCATCTCGTAATGGGCCTCGATCGTGATCGCTTCTTTCGTCTTCTTGATGATCAGGTTGTCCTTGGTGACGGGAATGCCTTCGTCCTTCGCCTTGCGGAGGATTTCCAGCTGGATCTGCTGGATGCTCTTGATGGACCCGAACGACGCCTCTTCCTGGAGGAAGTCGGCGAAGGCGGACGAAGCGACCTTGACCGGCACGATCTTGTACAAGGCGTAGCCGACCAGCGCGACGATCGCCAGCCACACGATGCAACCGAAGTTCGCCGCCCCGCGGACGCGCCCTCGCCTCATCCTGTCCTCCGGATATGGAAGATTCTAACTCAGCGGACGGGAAGGAGAGTGCGAGACCACCGGGTGCGGCGCCACAGCGAGGCGATCTTCCCGAAGAGCCCCGGCCGTGAATCGGGCGCGGGGGGCTCGAACGACCAGTAGACGAAGAGGGCGCGGCCCTTGAGATTTCCCTTCGGCACGGGGCCCCAGAAGCGGCTGTCGTAGGAGCTGTCCCGGTTGTCCCCCATGGCGAAATAGGACTCCGATGGAACGCGTGACGCCGGCAGCTGGTCTCGGCGCCGCAGTGAATCGGGCAGATGAGGATCGTCGGGCCACACGTGCGGATCGGAGTGGATCGCCTTCGGTTCGCGGACCGGGGACCCGTCGACGATCACCGTCCGGGAGCGGATCTCGATCGTGTCGCCGGGGAGCGCAATCGCGCGCTTGATGAAGTCGCGCTGCGGATCTTCCGGAAACTTGAAGACGAAGATGTCACCGCGGCGGATTTCGCGATAGGGAAGGACCGCGGTCCAGAATCCCCTCGCGTGCGGCGCGTAGATGAACTTGTTGACGACGAGGTGATCGCCGACGAGAACGGTATCTTCCATCGACGGAGTGGGGACCACGAAGGCCTGGACGAGAAAGGTCCGCGCGTAGAGAGCGAACACCACCGCGACGAGGATGACCTCGGCGTATTCGCGCAGAGGCGACGCGGACGCCCTCCGGCGCACCCGCTCGCCGGTCAGCGAACGAGTCGGAACATCCGGTCCCATCGCGTCCGTGAGAAGAAGTGGATCGCGACGCTCCCGAGCTGGCGGATCTTGTCGATGGGTCCTCGCCAGACGTGAGAGTTCGGCTCGGCCTCGTACGACCAGTAGAGAAGGAACGGGCGGCCGAAAATGTTCTCGCGGGGGATCGGCCCCCAGAAACGGCTGTCGAGCGAGTTGTCCCGGTTGTCTCCCATGCCGAAATACGACGCGGCGGGAACGCGATAGGGCCCGAACTGATCGCGCAGGACGCTCGATTCCGGGACTCGCGGATCTCCGGAGGCATAGGTGTCCGGGTCGATGTGCTGCACGTACGGACCGTCGGCCGGCTTTCCGTTCACGGAGAGCGCCTTGTCGCGGACCTGCAGGACGTCGCCCGGCGCGCCCACCGCCCGCTTCACGAGGACGTTGTTGTCGTCCCGGTCGTCTCCGGGTTTCTTGAAG